>CAZRFF010000027.1:0-13747 GCA_964599265.1 uncultured Simplicispira sp.
TGGGCGAAATCGCCACCCGCGAAGGTGACATAGGCACTGGTTATGCCCTGTTGCTGGAAGCAGCACGGCGCAGCAACGACGAACGCCTTTACCAGCGCGCCGCCGACATGGCCCTGCAAGGCCGTGCGGGCGACCAGGCGTTGGTCGCCGCCCAGGCCTGGCGCCAAGCCTGGCCCCGTTCGCGCGACGCGCACCGCTACGCCTTGCAAATTCTGGTGGCGCTCAACCGCATCGAAGAAGTGGTGGAGCCATTGCAAGATCTGGTAGAACAAACGCCAGACATTGAAAAACCCGCCATGCTCATGGCCCTTCCCCAGTTGCTGCGTGGCGTCGCCGACAAAGCCCAGGCCGCGCGCGTGCTGCAAGAAGCCCTGGAATCCGAGCTGCGCACGCCCGCAACGGCGGCAGCAGCCTGGACAGCCATAGGGCGCCTGCGCCTCATGGCCCAAGACACAGCGGGCGCCCTAGAGGCCGCAAGCCAAGGCCAGGCGGCAGAGCCACAAAGCGATGGTCCCGCCCTGCTGGCGCTGGAGCTCATGGACAACGGCACGGCACAGGCCGAAGCCCTGGTGCGTGCGTACATGCAGCACCAACCCCGCCCCGAACTGCGCATGGCCTACGCACGCATGCTGCTGGAGCAGCAGCGCTACCCCGAGGCCCGCGCCCAGTTGCAAGCCGTCACCCGCGACCAGCCCGACATGCCCCAGGCTTGGCTGGCCCAAGCCGCGCTGCAGGTACAAGACGAGCAAATCGACGCCGCAGAAACATCCCTCATCCAGCTCACACGCCTGGCACAGCAAAGTACTGACGCAGAAGCCCGCCAGGCCTTGCTCACCCAGGCCTATCTGTTGCAATCGCAAATCGCTGAAAAACGCGGCGACTTCGCCGCAGCCGACCAATGGCTGCAACGCATCGACAACGCCAAAGAGCACACCGGCGCGCAAATCCGCCGCGCTTCGCTGCTCGCACGCCAAGGCCAGCTCAAAGAAGCGCGGGCCCTGCTGCAAGGCTTGCCCGCAGACACCACCGAAGCCAAGCGCTTGAACCAACGCGCCGAGGTGCAGTTGTTGCGCGATGCCCGTGCCTGGCGCGAGGCCTACGCCTTGCAGGAAAAACTGGTCGCTGCCGAGCCCAGCGATGACGACCTGCTGTACGAATTGGCCATGCTGGCCGACAAAATCGGCAAACCCGACCGCATGGAGCAGTGGCTGCGCAAGCTGATTGCCCGATCCCCTGACAACCAGCACGCGCTCAACGCCCTGGGTTACGCCCTGGCGGACCGCGGCGCACAGCTGGACGAAGCCAAACAACTGATCGAGAAAGCCCTGGCCCTGGCACCCAACGACCCTTACATCACCGACAGCATGGGCTGGGTGGAGTACCGCCTAGGCCATTTACAAGCGGCCCGCACCTTGCTGGAGAAGGCCTACGGCCTGCGCCCCGATGTGGAAATTGCCGCCCACCTGGGCGAAGTGCTGTGGATGGTGGGCGAACAAGAACGCGCCCGCGCCATTTGGAAAGAAAGCGCACGCCTGAACGCCGACAACGAAGTGCTGCGCGCCACCATGCAGCGTCTGGGCGTGGCACCGTGATCGCACGCCGCGCTGCGCTGTGTCTGCTGCCTGCAGCCCTGCTGGCTGCCTGCGCCCAACCCGAACCACCCCACCCGCAGCCGGCCCAACCACAGGCCCACTGGAACGGGCGCATGCAAGTGCGCGTGGAAGACCCCAACGCACCGCGCTCACTGGCGGCCCTCTTTGACCTGCAAGGCTCCCGCGACAAGGGCACGCTGGAGCTCTCCACCCCCATTGGCACCCTGCTGGCACGCCTGCAATGGCAGCCCGGCAGCGCTTCGCTGCAAACCGCCAAGGCACAACGCAGCAGCGCATCCCTGGACGACTTGCTGCAGGAAACCCTGGGCGAACCCCTGCCCATCGACGCATTGTTCGATTGGCTCGCTGGCCTGGCCACGGCCGTGCGCGGCTGGGAGGTCGATTTGCAATCCCTGGCCGAAGGCCGCATGAGTGCCCGGCGGACGGCACCCCAACCCGCCGTTGTGCTGCGCATTGTCTTGACCCGATAGCCTGCCCATGCAAGCCCTCTACGACGTTCCTGCACCGGCCAAGCTGAATCTTTTTCTGCACATCACGGGGCGCCGGGACGATGGCTACCACCTGCTGCAATCGGTGTTCATGCTCATCGACTGGTGCGATAGCTTGCATTTCTCGCTGCGCAGCGACGGCGCCATCAGCCGCGAAGACCTGGCCGACGCCTTGCCGCCGGATGATTTGACGGTGCGCGCCGCCCGCGCGCTGCAACAGGCCAGCGGCTGCGCCCTGGGCGCGCACATAGGGGTGCACAAGCGCATCCCGGCCCAAGCGGGCATGGGAGGCGGCTCCTCCGACGCGGCCAGCACCCTGCTGGCGCTCAACCGATTGTGGAAGCTGAACTTCACCCGCGCCCAACTGCAGCGCATCGCCCTCCCCCTGGGGGCCGATGTGCCGTTTTTCTTGTGCGGCCACAATGCCTGGGTCGAAGGCATAGGCGAGAGCATCACCCCCCTGACCGGCCCCCAAGCCCTGCCCCCAGCGCGCTTTGTGGTCATCAAA
Organism: uncultured Simplicispira sp.; assembly: GCA_964599265.1. Lineage (GTDB taxonomy): Bacteria > Pseudomonadota > Gammaproteobacteria > Burkholderiales > Burkholderiaceae_C > Simplicispira. The sequence continues at coordinate 2,610 of CAZRFF010000027.1, forward strand.
CCCCGAGCAGGATTGGATACCGGGAAAATTTTTTCCGCGCCCGATTTGAAACGCGATTCGAATACTGCTACAATCTTAGGCTTTGCTGCAAACAACTCCGGGGATGTTTACGACTTTGGCCGGAACGACTTGCAGGGCGTAGCTCAGGCACTGTGCCCCGACGTGAAAAATGCCATCGACTGGCTGCAGGCACGCGGATTACACGGTAGAATGACGGGCTCTGGGAGTGCAGTGTTTGCACCAATGCCACATACGGTAGATTTGAGCGGCGCACCCGCCGAATGGCAAATCAAGGTATGTGAAAATCTGAAGGCTCACCCTCTGGCTGGGTGGGCAGAAGATGGAAAAGTTTCGGTTGGAAGTTCTTGCTGAATTTCCAACCCGTGTAGGGGAGTCGCCAAGTTGGTCAAGGCACCGGATTTTGATTCCGGCATGCGAGGGTTCGAGTCCTTCCTCCCCTGCCAAACCCTGTTGCGTACAGGCACATTGTTCAGACCGCTGGGATGCACATGCAAGGCAATTCTCCCGACTTCATGGTTTTCACCGGCAATGCCAATCCTGCATTGGCGGCTGAAGTAGCCAGTTACCTGGGCATCGGCCTGGGGGCCGCCCACGTAGGGCGCTTCTCCGACGGAGAAGTTACGGTCGAAATCAACCAAAACGTTCGAGCGCGCGATGTATTCGTGGTGCAGTCCACCTGCGCGCCCACCAATGACAGCCTCATGGAGCTGCTGATCATGGTGGATGCGCTCAAGCGCGCATCGGCCGAACGCATCAGCGCCGTCATCCCCTACTTTGGCTACGCCCGGCAAGACCGCCGCCCGCGCTCCACGCGCGTGCCCATCACCGCCAAGGTCGTCGCCAACATGCTGCAGGCCGTGGGCGTGGCCCGCGTGCTGACCATGGACCTGCACGCAGACCAGATCCAGGGGTTTTTCGACATTCCGGTGGACAACATCTACGCGTCGCCGGTGCTGCTGGGCGATTTAAACCAGAAAAAATACGACAACCTGATCGTCGTCTCACCCGACGTAGGCGGCGTGGTGCGTGCCCGTGCGTTGGCCAAGCAATTGGGCTGCGATCTGGCCATCATCGACAAACGCCGCCCCAAGGCCAATGTGTCTGAGGTGATGCACGTGATCGGCGACATCGAAGGCCGCAACTGCGTGATCATGGACGACATGATCGACACGGCAGGCACGCTGGTCAAAGCCGCTGAAGTGCTCAAAGAGCGCGGCGCCAAAAACGTTTACGCGTATTGCACGCACCCCATTTTTTCGGGTCCGGCCATCGACCGCATCGCCCAGGGCACGGCCCTGGATGAGGTGGTGGTGACCAACACCATCCCTTTGAGCGCAGCCGCCCGCGGCTGCTCCAAGATCCGCCAGCTCTCCGTGGCGCCGCTGATTGCCGAAACCATTCAGCGCATTGCCAGGGGAGATTCGGTCATGAGTTTGTTTGCGGACCAGGACAAGCTGTTCTGATCCCAGGCAAAAAGCCCGGCACCCAACGCGGTGCCTTTTCAACCAACCGAAAGTGGCACTGGTCGCGGTGCACTTTTTACGGAGAATCCCATGAATTTCGTCGCTTTTGAGCGCGCCAAGCAAGGCACGGGTGCGAGCCGCCGCCTGCGCAACTCGGGCCGTACGCCCGGCATCGTCTACGGTGCAGGCGCCCAACCCCTGGCCATCGAGGTGGACCACAACGCCCTGTGGCACGCCCTGAAGAAGGAAGCCTTCCACTCCAGCGTGCTCGACATGGAGTTTGGTGGCCAGACCAGCAAAGTGCTGCTGCGTGATGTGCAGTACCACCCCTTCAAGCAAATCGTTCTGCACGTCGATTTCCAACGCGTGGACGACAAAACCAAGCTGCACATGAAGGTGCCCCTGCACTTCAGCGGCGCGGAAGAGTCCCCCGCCGTGAAGGTGGACAAGTGCATGGTGACCCCCGTGGTGACCGAGCTGGACGTGACCTGCATGCCTTCCGACCTGCCCGAGTTCATCGCTGTGGATCTCTCCGGCCTGCAGAAGAACGTGTCCCTGCACCTCAAGGACGTCAAGCTGCCCAAGGGCGTGGTCGCCAAGACCCGCGGCGCGCAGAACAACCCCGTGCTGGTGTCTGTCGTGGCCCCGGCCGCCGAAGTCATTGCGCCTGCTGCCGACGCTGCTGCACCCGCCAAGGGCAAAGGCAAGGGCAAGAAGTAATCACGCTTCATCCCTGAGCTCTGCCGCGGCCCACCATTGCGTGGGCCGTTTTTTTGTGACTGCCGATAATCGACCCCTATGATCAAGTTGTTTGTGGGCCTGGGCAACCCCGGGCCGGAATACGAGGCCACACGCCACAATGCAGGTTTCTGGTGGATCGATGGGCTGGCACGGGAGCTCAAGGTGCACCTGCAGCCCGAGCGCAGCTACTGGGGGCTGGCGGCACGTGCCACAGTGCAAGGCCAGGCGGTATGGTTGCTGCAGCCCCAGACCTTCATGAACCTCTCGGGTAAATCAGTGTCTGCATTGGCGCGGTTTTTCAAGATCGCGCCCAACGAGATCCTGGTGGCGCACGATGAACTCGACCTGCCCCCCGGCCAGGCCAAGCTCAAGCGCGGCGGCGGCCATGCCGGGCACAATGGCCTGCGCGACATCCATGCCCAATTGGGCTCGTCCGATTACTGGCGCCTGCGCATCGGCATAGGCCACCCGGGCGACAAGGCCGAAGTGGCCAACTGGGTTTTAAAGAAACCGGCCCCCGACCAGCGCACCCTCATCGAAGACAGCATTGCACACAGCCTCAAGGCCTGGCCGGCGCTGCAGGCAGGCGACATGGACAAGGCCACGCTGCTGGTGCACACCACCAAGCCGCCACGGCCCAAGCCGGCGCGGCCTGCGGCGCCACAGACAACGGATTAGAGCTATCAATACGATAGCTGCATGCGCTTGATCGGAAGCCGCTGAGGCCCAAAACCGCTTATTTGCCGATCGCCACGGCATTTTGCAGCCGCTGGAATTTTTGCCACAGGGTTTCGCGGCTTTCGACATGCTGCGGGTCTACCGGAATGCACGACACCGGGCAAACCTGCATGCACTGGGGCTCATCAAAATGCCCCACGCATTCGGTGCACTTGGCGGGATCGATTTCGTAAATCAGTTCGCCCAGAGAAATCGCCTGGTTGGGACACTCGGGCTCGCAGACATCGCAGTTGATGCATTCGTCGGTGATCATCAAGGCCATGGCCTGCTCCATATGCCGGGCCTGGACATGCCTTCCATGCCGCCTCCGGCCCGTAGGGGGTCATTATCGTTGGCCTGTGATACCCCCCCTGGCATTGGGGGGGCATGTGCGCCACCGATCAGGGCTTGCCGCCGCCCAGCCCAGGCAAAGCCATGGGTTTGCCGTTGAGCAGGAATTGGCCCGCATCCATCTGCACGCTGCTGGCGATGTGGTCGGCTTCCTGTTTCAAAAAGCCTTGCGCCTGGGCCATGCCCAGAACGGCATCGAGTTCCTCGGGCGAGGGGAGTTTTTTGTCCACCGCCTGGGCAATCAGCGGAATCCACGCCTTGGGCAAGCGCACATTGGCATCCAGCACGCTGTGCTTGAGCAAAGCCTGGCCCCAGCCTTTTTCTTGCACCACAGCATCATCAGGCACGCTCTTGATGCGTGCGCCGTAGCCGAGGCCGCCTTCCTGGCCCGCCACCGTGGCCTTGATGTCTACCTTGTACGACGGCAGGCCTGCCAGCAGGGGCGGCACCACCGGCATCAGGGTATCTTGCATCACGGTGTCCGGTACCAGCGACGCCCGTTCGTCCAAAGGCACACGGTAAATGCTCAGCAAGGCTTTTTGGAATGCAAGCGCCGCCTGGGTATCGATGCGGTCCACGGTTTCGTGCAGGGTCAGGGCATCGAACTGCAACGGCCCGATCGCCCCCTTGGTGGTCATGGCCACATCCCACCCCAGCAAATGGTCTTTGCTCGCCACAGTGGCCTTGAAGACCAGGTTCTTGAGCGCTGCGAGGGCCTTGTCTTGTTCGCCCTCTTTCTGCACGTTCACCGTGAACTGGTCCATCTGCATCTGGCTGGTACCTGGGGCCAGCAGCCACAGGCCGTTTTCGATCCGCATGTCAAAATTACCGCGTGCGCCTTGCATCGCTACGGACACGGTGGCGGGCTGGGTATCGGCCTCATCGTCCAACGCCATTTCGTCGGGATCCGCTTCGTCATCGTCGCCGTCGGGCAAGGCCTCTGGTTTGCTGTGCTTCGGCATGCGCAGGTTCAAGCCGGGCCAAGCCATCTCGCCGCTCAAATGTGTGCGGTCGGAGTTGACGGCCACGTCGTAGCGCAAGGCCTCCCAGCGCACCTGGTTTTCACCCTCCTGCAACTCACCGGCTGGCACCAGCAATGCCACATCGCTGCTGCCACCCAAATGGTGCACGGTGGTGATGGTGGGGGCCTGGGTTTTTTGCAGCAGGGTGCGGGCACGCTCGCTCAAGCCATCCAAGCCAAAGCGTGTTTCCACCACAGCGGCAGCCAGGCGGGCGCCCGCCAACGGGCCGTGGCGCACGGTGCTGTCCACCGTCAGGCGCACGGGCTGGCCCGGGGCTGCGGCTTGGTCGGCATCTTCATCGGCCGGGGGCTTCCATTGCAGTACCAGGTGTGCGTGTGAAGTCCAGAACCCACGCTCGTAGGACTGCGACACCAAGGCCTCTTCGCCCAGCCATTGCCGCAAATCCTGCACTGCCTCCTGGTAGCGGCTCTGGGCCCTCTGCCCCATGTACCAAGTGGCCCCTGCATACGACGCGCACAGCACAGCCACGGCGGCTGCGCCCCAAACTGCTTTTTGTTTCATGAAAAATGATTCCCGTCAGACACCGGGCCGATTGACATGCCCCGGAGAACCGGTAAGGTTAACAGGCGCAGCGCCTGAATATACGCAAGCAGATACAACAATTGCAAGCATTTGCAAGGGACTGGCGATCTGCCCCTTGTGCAAACCGCTCAGTTGCGGCTGACGGTGGCCAGGCGCACGGCCAGGCCCAGAAACACCAACCCCGCGGTGCGGTTGAGCACCGTTTGCGCCCGCGCCGAACGCTGCAGGAGCGTGCCAAACACGCCCGAGAAACAGGCAATGGCGCCAAACACCAGTCCGGTGGCCAGGATGAAGACCAGCCCCAGCACCATGATCTGCGCGGCAATGCTGCCGCGCGCGGGGTCGGCAAATTGCGGCAAGAAGGCCAGGAAGAAGATCAGCACCTTGGGGTTGGTCAGGTTCATCACCACGCCGCGCCCCACCATCCGCCAACCCGAGGGCGGCTGTGCAGCAGGGGTGCCCTCCGTGGCATCGGTGGCGACCGCCGGCCGCGCACGCAGCGCCTGCCACGCCAGATAGGCCAGGTACGCGGCGCCGCAGTATTTGAGTACCGCAAACGCTGTGCTGGACGCTGCCAGCACCGCCGCCAGGCCCAGCGCCACCGCAGCCGTATGCCCCACGATGCCGAGGCACAGGCCCAGCACCACAGCCAGGCCCAGGCGCCAGCCGCGCTGCGCGGACTGCACCAGCACAAAGAGGTTGTCGGGGCCTGGCGTGAGCGCCAGCACCACGGCAACACCAAAAAATGCCATCAAGGTATCAAGGCTGGGCATGGCGGTACGTCCTCTTCGTTACACACGGCCAATGATGCAGGCCGTGGCCATCAACTCTTCCAGCAAAGAGAACGACACCTTGCCCGATACGGCGTAGGGATCGAGTTCGGGCTTTTCGGAGTATTTGAGCAGGATGGAATGGTTGATCTTGCTCAGGTTGACCTGGCCCATGGTCCAGCCGCCAAAACGGCGCTCGGTGATTTCTTCGTAGTGCAGCAGTTCCACGTCTTTGTGGCGTGCGTCGCGCTGGATATGGCCAAAGAGTGCATTCACCGCCGAGCGGCCACCCTCAATGGCCTGCAAAAAGATATCGCCTCCGTAGCACAGCACGCCCGTGATGCCGCAGGCCGGGTTGTGCTGGCGCGACTGGGACAGGATGGCCTCAATGGCCGCGGGCGAGGTGTCCACCGCACGGCTGGCGTAAAGCAGGCGTACCAACATGGTCGGTTCACTTTCTGGGAATGAGGGAGAGGAATTCGCGGCGCAGCGTACTGTCTTTGAGGAAAGCGCCGCGCATCACCGAGTTGATCATTTTGCTGTCCATTTCGCGCACGCCGCGCCAGGACATGCAGAAGTGGCTGGCCTCCATGACCACGGCCAGGCCGTCGGGCTGGGTTTTTTCCATGATGAGATCGGCCAGTTGCACCACGGCCTCTTCCTGGATTTGCGGGCGGCCCATGACCCAATCGACCAAGCGTGCGTATTTGGACAGCCCAATCACATTGGTGTGTTCGTTGGGCATGACACCGATCCAGATTTTGCCGATGACGGGGCACAAATGGTGGCTGCAGGCGCTGCGCACGGTGATGGGCCCGACGATCATCAGCTCGTTGAGGTGCTCGGCGTTGGGGAACTCGGTGATGGCGGGCGCCTGCACGTAGCGGCCCTTGAAGACCTCGCTCAGGTACATCTTGGCCACGCGCCGTGCGGTGTCGCGCGTGTTGTGGTCGCTCTGGGTGTCTATGACCATGCTGTCGAGCACAGTCTGCATTTTGGCTTCGACCTCGTCAAGCAACAGCCCCAGTTCTTCCGGCTGGATGAAATCGGCAATATTGTCGTTGGCATTGAAACGCTTGCGCGCTGCCACAAGCCGCTCACGGATCTTGACGGAGACGGGGACGCCTTCGTCAAGAGCCTGGGCGGGCGATGGTGCGGGGGTAGGAGGAGACATGGTTGCCATGGTACCAGCGATTACAACGCCTTGTTTTATAGGTTTTTTTGGCACTTAACGCCCGAAAAACAAAGGCCAGCAGCTATGAATTTAATAGTTATTGCCTGACACCCACAACAATGCCCGCATGGCACCGAAAGCCACGCGGTCGAGCACACGCGTGCGCCAGGGGCGCTGGGCGTAGCTTTGCGGGTCCAGCGGCCCCGCGCCACTGGCCATGGCCTCCATCAGGCGTGCACGCAGTGTCTGGGCAAATTGCGCATCGCGCACCATCACATTGGCCTCGCGGGCCAGCAGCAGGCTCAGGGGATCCAGGTTGGACGAACCCACCGTGGCCCAGGGGCGCTTGCCCTGCGCGTCGATGACGGCCACCTTGGCGTGCAAAAAACTGGGAGCGTATTCGTAAATTTCCACCCCCGCAGCCAGCAGCACGCCATACACCGGACGCGCTGCATGGTATTGCATGAAGTACTCGTACCGCCCCTGCAGCAGCAATTGCACGCGCACGCCACGCCCTGCCGCCAGCACCAGGGCGCGGCGCAGCTTGCGCCCCGGCACAAAGTACGCATTGGCAATGATGATTTCATGCCGCGCGCGGGCGATGGCACGGCGGTAGGCGCGTTCGATGCGGGCGCGGTAGCGCACGTTGTCGCGCAGCATGAACGCGGCAAGCATGCCCGGCGCCATCCGCTCGGTGTGCCGCACCTGGGACTGCGCAGCGCTGGCGGCCCGCAGGTCGGCCAGCGCCTCGGGCAGGCGGCGCCAGCGCACGTCGCGCACCGCCCGCATGCGCCACCACAATTGCTCCATCACGTCGCTGGCATAGCGCACCAGCGTGCCTTGCACCTGCACGGCAAAATCCAGGCGGGGCGCAGCCAAGGGGCCGTGGTTGGGGTCGTGGAAATCGTCCAGCACATTGATGCCGCCGCAAAACAGCACCCGCCCATCGACCACGCACAGCTTGCGGTGCAAGCGCCGCCAGCGCCGGGGCAGAAGCAAACCCAACGGCCCCAGGGGCGAATACACCTGCATGCGCACCCCCGCCTGGGCCATGCGGTCGGCCCAGGGCTGGGGCAAGCGCCCCGTACCCACGCCATCGACCACCAGGTGCACGCGCACCCCGCGCTGCGCTGCACGGATGAGCGCCTCGGCCACCGTGGCGCCACTGCCTTCGCAGTTGAAAATGTAGGTTTCAAACTGGATGTCTGTCTGGGCGCCATCCATTGCGCTGACCATGGCCGGGAACAGCTCTTGCGCCCCTTGCAGGAGTTCGATCTGGTGGTCTGAACCCACAAAGCGCGGCATGGGCATTTCAAGCCCCCGCGCCCACGGTTCGGGTACGCGCCAGCCTCAAAGCCGGAACTCCGCAATCAGCGGCAAATGGTCCGACATGCGCCACCAGATGCGCCCGCGCGGCACATGCAGGCCCATGGGTGTGAGGCCGCGCACGTACACATGGTCGAGCTGCGCCAAGGGCATGCGCGCGGGGTAGGTCAGGGCCTGGCGTACATCTTCGTATTCGTAGAGGCCAAAGGTGCGCAGCATGCGCTGGATTTGCGAGCCCCAGTCGTTGAAGTCGCCCGCCACCACCAGGGGCGCGCCGGGCGGGATTTCGCGCTCGATGAAGCGCTGCAACTGCGCGATCTGGCGCACGCGGCTGCCCGGAATCAGGCCCAGGTGCACCACGATGGCGTGCACGCGCCGCCCCAGCACCTCCACCTCCACATGCAGCAAACCGCGCTGCTCCAGGCGGTGGTCGGAGATGTCTTCATGCTGGTGCGCCACCACCGGCCAGCGCGTGAGCAAGGCGTTGCCATGCTCGCCGTGGCGCGTGAAGGCGTTGGTGCGGTAGATCGCCTCGTAACCTTCTGGCGCCAGGTAGTCGGCCTGGGGCACGGCAGGCCAGCGGTCAAAGTAACGCGCCTCACGGTGGTTGAGCTTGCGTACTTCCTGCAGGCAGACGATGTCGGCATCGAGCTGCTCCACCGCCAGGCCCAGGTTGTGGATCTCCAGCCGCCGCGCGGGGCCCAGGCCTTGCACCCCTTTGTGGATGTTGTAGGTGGCCACCCGCAAAATGCCGGGGTGTTCGGTGGGCAGCTCAATGGAAGAATTCTTCATGGATGGATAAACCTCGCAAGCCAGAGTATGGCCTCGGCGTTGGACGGTGAAAAGCAGCGGTCCGCCGCCGCACGCCAATCCAACCAAGCATATGCCGTATGTTCGCGCGGATTCAAGGCCACGGGCACACCACGCGGCACCTGCAGGCCAAACACGCGCTCGCGGTTGTGCCACACCCCTGGGGCATAGCGGTGCTGCCACTCGGGGTAGATGGTGTAGCAGTTCTCCAGGCCCCAGTCGCGCAGGCACGCGCCGGGGGCCAGTGCGTCGATGCCGGTTTCTTCGCGCACCTCGCGCATGGCGGTCACGTCAAAAGCCTCGTCAGGGCTGTCTTTGCTGCCCGTGACGGATTGCCAGAAGTCTTCTATCGCATCGGCCCGGCGCAGCAACAACACCTCCAGCGCCGCCGTATGCACCACCACCAGCACCGATTCGGGGATTTTGTACATCGCGCAGTCCCAACTCTGGTGCTTGGCCGTGGGCAGAATCAGCCCTTATTGGCGGGGGCCTTGCTGGGCACAGGCGGCGGCAGGGCCTTGGCCTGCAGGGCGCGCACCTGCACCACCAACTGGTTGTGGGCATCCAGAAAGGCCGCTGCAATCACCTTGCCCTCGTTGGTATTGCTCCAGCCCGCGCCGGCCCCGCCCCCGCTGCGGCCAAACACCAGTCCGATGGCGCCCAGGTCGGTGCTGCGCGCCGCGCCCGTGGCAGCAGCCACCTGCTCGGTGGTTTCGTTGTCTGACAGCAAGAGCGCCGTTTGCGCCTCTTTGAACTTGACCTGCTCGGCCAAGCCCAGCACCCCGGCCATGTCGCGCAGGCCCGGGATCACCGCCAGAATGCCCGCCAAGCCGCGCCCTGCATCCTGCTCGCTGAACGTGAGGCTGGGGGTGAGCGTGTACTGCGCCTCGTAGCCCTGCCCTTTGGCCACCGTCGAATTTTGGCGCAGCACGCCGGCTTCTTTGAGTTCCTGCTCCCGGATCGTGCCGCGCAGGCCCGCAGCACGGTCCACCACCCGAAAGCACCCGCTTTGCTGCGCCAGCAGCTTGACCAGGGGCACGGGCGAAGCGGGCAACTGGTAGCCCGTGCCCATCACATAGCCCGTGGGGTTCTCGGCCAAGGCCACCGTGGCCACGGGGGCGTCGCAGCGCAGCAGTTCTTTGGCCGCGTTTTGCGCACCCTGGGGGCCTGCCGAGCCCGTGACCACCGAGCCGCCTTGGCCCAGTTCGGTTTTCTTTTCGCCGCAGCCCGCCAAGGCCAGCGCAACGGCAAAGCACAAAACACCGCGGCCAACAAACCCAGCATGGGTTGCGGCCATGGCTTCAAAATCCACTGAGGACGGCATCCATCGCTCCCAAAATTTCTGCTGAACGGTGGGTCAGCGAACCTGCCGGCCTTTTCAATAAACGAACCAACATGGGTGCAGCCAAATGCGGCATCAGCACCAGCGGTTCGCCCGCAACCTCTACCACAGGGCACAGGCTCAAAGGCAGGCGTGCTTGCTGCACACCCACACGCGACAAGGGAACAACCAAGCGGGTACCCAATTGGTCGATCAGCGCACTTTGCACATCCAGCACGTAGGGCACAAAGCGGTTGGAACCGGCCTGCGGATTGTCATAAAAATCAAATTGCGCCACTCAAGCAGGCTCCTGCCAAGCCACCAGCCCTTCGCACCACAGGCCATGCGCCTCGTGGTGCGCGTTCTGCTCGGCAATCCAGTCCTTGTACGTTTCGTTGAACTCGCGCTTGCGCTGCGCCAAGGTCTTCTTCTGCTCCAGCGCGGCCAGTTCGGCATAGCGCGCTGCCGACACGATGACGCCCGCCACGCGATCGTTCTTGAGCACATGCACGGGCTCACGCTCGGCCTGGCTGAGGTAGTAGCCAAAGCGGTTCTTGGCTTCGGTGGCGGTGACTTGCATGGCGGCTCCTGGGCAGCGATCCAGATAGCTATTTTAGCCATCGAAAACCAACAAGGGCGCCCTGGGCGCCCTTGTTGGTGAGGTAAAGCGTCCGTCAGGCGGATCAGCCCGCTTTCACGGCGTCGGGGTTGCGCAGCCGGATGTGCAGCTCGCGCAACTGCTTTTCGTCCACCGGGGATGGGGCTTGCGTGAGCAGGTCTTGCGCGCGCTGGGTCTTGGGGAAGGCGATCACGTCGCGGATGGATTCGGCGCCGGTCATCAGCGTGATCAGCCGGTCCAGGCCGAAGGCCAGGCCGCCG
>CAZRFF010000028.1:0-13743 GCA_964599265.1 uncultured Simplicispira sp.
CTGCATTCCACGCCCGTGAACTGGCGCTGGGCAAAAAACGCCAGCAGCGCAGCCGCATCCAGCGGCGGCCGGTAGCCCAGGCGGATGGGGCCGACCTGCCCGTGGGCGGCGCTCCCGCCGGGGGGGCCTGCGCGGCGCAGTTGGCTGGGGTTGAGGCCGTAGTGCGTGGCAAAAGCGGCATTGAAGCGGCGCACACTGCCAAAGCCGCTGGCCAGGGCCACCTGGGTGATGGGCAGGCGCGTGTCGGCGAGCAACTGCTTGGCCATGAGCAGGCGCCGGGTCTGCAGGTATTGCAGGGGCGAAATGCCCCATTGCACAGAAAAAATCCGGCGCAAATGCCGGTCGCTCACGCCCAGATGCTGCGCCAGCCGCGCCACGCCCAGGCCTTCGGGGCCATCCCAGGCCTGGGGCGTATCCAGCAGCCGCAGCGCCTGCCGCGCCAGGATGCTGCACGCATCCTGCACCGACCAGGCCAGCGCCTGCGGCGCCACCTCGGGGCGGCAGCGCAGGCAGGGCCGGAAACCCGCGCTCTCGGCCTGCGCGGCCAGGGTGAAGAAGCGGCAGTTCTCGCGCCGCGGCGTGCGCACGGCGCACACCGGGCGGCAGTAAATGCCCGTGCTGGTCACCCCTGTGAAGAACTGCCCGTCAAAGCGCGCATCGCGCGAGCACAGTGCCAGGTAGCGCCCTTCGTCAGAGGTCGGATCGGGGGTGGTTTGGCGCTCGGGCAGGGTGGACATGGCAGGCATCATAGGCCTGCCGGGCAGGAAAACTGGCCGTTTTCGGACCTCTGCCCGGTGCGCTGCGGCCAGGGACGTAGGGCGGGCTTCTACAATCGGCGCCGGTTCCCATTCCTCGCCGCCCATCCATGTCCGGTGGGCCGCCAATGAAAGTCCATTGCCGTGCAAGTCACTCCCAGTATCTTCAAAGCCTATGACATCCGTGGCGTGGTGCCCACGACCCTGGATGAACATGTCGCCCGCTGCCTGGGCCGCGCCTTTGGCACTGTCGCCCGCATCGAGGGGGAACGCACCGTGGCCGTGGGGCGCGATGGGCGCCTTTCGGGCCCTGCGCTGTCGCAGGCGCTCATGCTGGGCTTGGCCGAGGCGGGCCTGGAGGTGATAGACATCGGCGCCTGCACCACGCCCATGCTGTACTTTGCGGCCAGCACCCTGTGCGGCAGCGGCATCCAGGTCACGGGTAGCCACAACCCCAAGGACTACAACGGTTTCAAGATGGTGCTGGCGGGCCGGGCCATCTATGGCGACGACATCCAGGCCCTGCGCCGCTGCATTGAAGAAGAAAGCTGGACGCTGTCCCCCGAAGGTTTCATCCGCCAGGCCGACGTGCTGCCCGCCTACCGCGAGCGCATCGTGGGCGACATCCGGCTCCAGCGCCCCCTGAAAATCGTGGTCGACAGCGGCAACGGCATTGCTGGCGCGTCGGCCCCGGCCATCTTCCGCGCCCTGGGCTGCGAGGTGACCGAGCTGTTTTCCGAGGTGGACGGCAAGTTTCCCAACCACCACCCGGACCCGAGCAAGCCCGAAAACCTGCGCGACGTGGTGGCCGCGCTGCAGGCGGGTGATGCCGAACTGGGCCTGGCCTTTGACGGCGATGGCGACCGCTTGGGGCTGATCACCAAAGACGGGCAAAACATCTTCCCCGACCGGCAAATGATGCTGTTCGCCCAGGACGTGCTCGCGCGCGTGCCGGGCGGCACGATCTTGTTCGACGTGAAATGTACCCAGCGCCTGGCGCCCGCCATTGCCCAGGCCGGTGGCGAACCGCTGATGTACAAGACCGGCCACTCGCTCATCAAGGCGCGCATGAAAGAGGTCGATTCGCCTCTGGGCGGCGAGATGAGCGGCCACATCTTCTTCAAAGAGCGCTGGTTCGGCTTCGACGACGGCACCTACGCCGGCTGTCGCCTGCTGGAGATTTTGAGCCGCCACGCCAACCCCAGCGCCGTGCTCAATGGCCTGCCCACCAGCCACAGCACACCCGAGCTCAACGTGGCCTGTGAAGAGGGCGAGCCCCATCGCCTGACCGCGCAATTGCAAGCCCTGGCAGGCACGGCCTTTGCCGCCCCGGCGCAGATCAACACCATCGACGGCCTGCGCGTGGACTGGCCCGACGGCTTCGGCCTGATCCGTGCCAGCAACACCACGCCTGTGCTGGTGCTGCGCTTCGAAGGCCACACACCCGAAGCCCTGCACCGCATCGAGGCGGCCATGCTGGCGCTGCTCGCGCGCGTCAAGCCCGATGCCAAGGTGGGCGCGGCGGCGCATTGAGACAAACAAATGCGCATCGCTGCTGCCCAGACACCGTCGCTGCCCAGTGCTGCGGAGGCCGTGGCCCTATGAGCCGGGTAATGCACGCACTCTATTCCGCGCTCATGGTCTGTGCCCAGCCCTTGCTGCTGCGCAAGCTCCGCCGCCGTGCCGTGGCCGAGCCGGGTTACGCGGTGGCCGTTGGAGAGCGCTTTGGGCGTTACCTGCCCTCGCTGGACAGCGTGGTGCCCGCCCACACCGAGCAGGGCCTGGGGCCTTTGGTGTGGGTGCATGCCGTCTCGCTGGGGGAAACCCGCGCCGCCGCCATCTTGCTGCGCGCCTTGCGCCGCCAGATTCCGGGCATGCGCCTCCTGCTCACCCACGGCACCGCCACCGGCCGCGCCGAGGGCGAAAAACTCTTGCAGCCCGGAGACGTGCAAGTGTGGTTGCCCTGGGACACGCCGGGCGCCGTATCGCGCTTCCTGCGCCGCCTGCGCCCGGCCATCGGCATCCTCATGGAAACCGAAGTCTGGCCCAACCTGGTGCTGGCCTGCCAGCGCCAGGGCGTGCCGCTGGTGCTGGCCAACGCCCGGCTCAATGCGCAATCGCTACGCAAGGCGCTGCGCATGCAGTGGCTGGCCCGGCCCACCTACAGCGCGCTCACGGCAGTGTGGGCGCAAACCGAGGCCGATGCGGGGCGGTTGCGCCTTTTGGGCGCCCCGGTGCGCGCCGTGCTGGGCAATCTCAAGTTCGATGCCCGCCTGGATGCCGACCAGATCGCCCAAGGCCAGGCCTGGCGTGCGCAGCAGCCCCGCCCGGTGCTGCTGCTGGCCAGCTCGCGCGAGGGCGAAGAGGCCTTGTGGCTGGCCGCATGGCAGGAATGGCGCGCGGCGCAGCAAGCCCATGGCGCGGAGGAGGGCAGTGTGCAGTGGCTCATCGTGCCGCGCCACCCCCAGCGCTTTGACGAGGTCTACCGCCTGCTGCGAGCGGCGGGCCTGAAGGTCTCGCGCCGCAGCACCTGGGCACGGCCGGTGCAGAATGCCGATGTCTGGCTGGGCGACAGCCTGGGCGAAATGGCGCTGTACTACAGCCTGGCCGATGTGGCCCTGCTGGGCGGCAGCTTTGCGCCTTTGGGGGGGCAAAACCTGATCGAGGCGGCGGGCTGCGCCTGCCCCGTGGTGCTGGGGCCGCACACCTTCAATTTTGCCGATGCCGCCGACAAGGCCTGCGAAGCGGGCGCCGCCCAGCGTGTGCCAGACATGGCGCAGGCGGTGCAGGCAGCGCTGGCCTTGGCGCACAACGCCCAGCCCTTGGCCGCGGCGCGGGGCGCGGCCCTGGAGTTTGCCCGCACCCACCGGGGCGCCGCCAAGGCCACAGCCTTGGCCGTGCAGTGCGTACTGGAGCGCAGCACCCAAAAAACAGGAGCATAAATGACCCACCTGCGCACCCGCGCCGTCCATGCCGGACAGCACCCCGACCCCAGCACCGGCGCCATCGCCACCCCCATTGCACAGACCACGGCCTTTGGCTATGGCACGCTGGAGCGCGGTGCGGCCATTTTTGCTGGTGAGGCGCCTGGTTACCGCTACAGCCGCTTTGCCAACCCCACGGTGGCGGCGCTGGAGGCCAAACTGGCCGACCTGGAAGGCGCGCCCAGCGCCGTGGCCTTTGCCAGCGGCACGGCGGCTTGCTCCTCTGTGCTGCTGGGGCTCTTGCGGCCGGGCGACGAACTGGTGTTCCTGGGCCCCTTGTACGGCGGCACCGAAGGCCTGCTGCGCAACCTGGGTGAGCGCTGGGGCATCCGCGTGGTCGATGCCACGGCCTGCGGGCTGGAGGCGGCCCTCACGCCCGCCACGCGCATGGTCTGGGTCGAATCCCTCACCAACCCCACCTTGCGCGTGCACGACCTGGCCGAAGTGGCCCGCCTGGCCCGCGCACGCGGCATCACCACGGTGGTGGACAACACCTTTTGCACTCCGTGCCTGGTGCGCCCGCTGGCGCTGGGCATGGATGTGGTGCTGCATTCCATGACCAAATACCTGGGGGGCCATGGCGACGCCACGGGCGGCATCGTGACCGGCAGCGAAGCCCTGGTGCGCGCAGTGCGCCAGACCGGCCTGGGCCATGTGGGCGGCAACCTGGCGCCGCAAGAGGCGTATCTGTTTCTGCGCGGCATCAAAACCCTGCCGCTGCGCATGGCTGCGCACTGCGAAGGGGCCATGGCCGTGGCGCGCTTTCTGCAAAACCACCCCGCCGTGAAAACCGTGCACTACCCGGGGCTGGAAAGCCACCCCCAGCATGCCCTGGCCCAGCGCCAGATGCAGGGGGGCTTTGGCGGCATGGTCACGCTGGAGCTGGCGCACGCCGAGCGCGCAGCGGTGGCCGCCATGCTCAACCGCCTGCAACTCTTTACCCAGGCCGTATCGTTGGGCGACGTGGACAGCCTGGCCTGCCACCCCGCCAGCACCACGCACAGCTTTGTCTCCCCCGAAGCACGGGCCGCCGCTGGGGTAACCGAAGGCATGGTGCGCCTGAGCGTGGGCATAGAGCATCCCGACGACCTGATTGCCGATCTGGCGCAGGCCCTTGATACGGATTTGCCTTCAACCGTATAACAGCGTTGGTTCACCTTGCCGTGCTATAGCACTGTCTACGGCTTCCCGCCTCGTTCTCCGGCTGAATGCAAACCCGTATGATGCGGCCCCGTTATTCCCTGGGCGGGCTGGGCAGCCAGTGAAAGGCGGCCGCCGCCAGCGCCAGCACCGCGGCAATGCAGGCCATGACGGCGATAAAGGGGTCGCCGCCCCGCTGTGTGGCCCAGGTGGCGATTGCGCCGGTGAGCCATTGCATACCAGCCACGCCCAGGAACATGGCCATGGTAAAGGCGGCCATGGCCCGGCCGGTGAGGGCGGCCGGGTAGGCGCCGCGCACGTCGGCGTACTGCAAAACGATGAAGCCCGAGAGCAGGCCCACGGCCAGCATGGCGGCCACGTCCAGCCAGGCTTGCTGCGCCAGGGCCAAGGCCGCAAACAGTGCGGCCATCACCGCAGTGCAGGCCACAATCCAGCGCCTGCGGGTGCCGGGGCCGGGGTTGATGCGGCCAAAGACCATGGGGCCGCACAGGGCCACCAGCGACAGCGCCAGCGCCACATGCCCGCTTTGCACCAGCGTAAACCCGTGGCGCTGCATGAGCATGGGCCCCAGCCACAGCCCGCGCAGCGAGATCAGGGCAGCGTAGGTGACCGCGCCCAGCACCACAATGCCCCAGGTGTGCGGCAGGGTGAACAGGCCGCCAAAGCGCCGCACGGCTTCACCCACCGTTTCGCGCGGGGCTTGCTGGGCGCTGCCGGGTGCGGGCTCGTGCACGCTGCGCCAGATCCACACCCAGGCCCCGGCGGCCAGCAAGGCCAGCACGCCAAAGCCTGCACGCCAGTTCCATTGCTCGACCAGCCAGGCCAGGGGGGTGCCGGTGAACAGCATGCCCACCGTTCCCACGGCCATGGACAGGCCAGACACGGCGGCAAAACGCTGCGGTGCAAAGTGGCGGGCGATGAACACCGTGCACACCAAAAAGGCGGGCGCGCAGCCCACACCGATCAATACCTGCCCCAACAGCAGCAGGCCATAACCCGGTGCCAGGGCCGAGAGGATGGCCCCCGCAATGCCCAGGGGAAACACCGCCAGCACCGTGCGGCGTACGCCGTACAGGTCGATGCCTATGCCCATGAAGAGTTGCATGGCGCCAAAAGCAAAGTGGAAGGCGCCGGCAAACACCCCCAGATCCTGGGGCGAGAGCGTGAATTCTTGCGCCAGCGGTGCCGCCAGAATGGCCGCCACCGTGCGAAATGCCTGGCTCAGGGCAAAGCCGGCCGTCAAGGCCAGCAGCATGGACAAGGCCGCGGAGGGGGGCAGCGGCGCTGCGGCGTCGGGGTGGGTGTTGCGGGGCATCCTTGCAAGGCTATACCGAAAACCCATGCAGTGCTGTCAGCCGCCTGACAGGGCGGCCGCGCAAGCGGCTGCGCCTTATCGGGCCAGCAGGCTGTTCAAGGCGTTGACATCGTCCTGGCGCAGTGTGCCTGCGGCCTGGCGCAACTTGAGCTGGCCCACCAGCACGTTGTAGCGTGCCACGGCCAGGTCACGCTTGGTCTGGAACAACTGGCTTTGTGCGTTGAGCACGTCGATGTTGATGCGCACGCCCACCTGGTAGCCGAGTTTGTTGGCTTCCAGCGCGCTTTGGCTCGACGCCTCGGCGGCTTCCAGCGCCTTGACCTGGCTGATGCCCGATTGCACGCCAAAAAAGGCGCTGCGCGTGGCTTGGGCCACATTGCGGCGGGCGGTTTCCAGGTCGGCCTCGACCTTTTGCTCCAGGGCCAGGGTTTCCTTGACGCGGTTTTGCACGGCAAAGCCGGCAAAGAGCGGCATGTTCAGCGCCACGCCCACCGTGGCATTGGTGGTGCGGGTGTTGATATGGTTGGCCGTGACGGTGCCGTTGGGGTTGTGCTGGATGCCGTAGCTGGCTTGCAGATCGACCGTGGGCAGGTGGCCGGTTCCGGCCTTGCGGGTTTCCAGGCGGGCCACGTCCAGCGCCAACTGGGCCTGGCGTACGCCGGGTTGCTGTTCTTGCGCAGTCTGCACCCAGTGGGCCACGTCATCGGGCTGCACGGCGGGTATCTGCAGGGGAAGCACCAGGGGTTGGGGCTGGGCGTTGCTGCGGCCCACGAGCTGGTCGAGCGCCAATTTTTTCACGCGCAAATCGTTTTCGGTGGCAATCTCCTGGGCGGTGACCAGGTCAAAGCGGGCCTGTGCTTCGCGTGTGTCGGTGATGGTGGAGGTGCCCACCTCAAAATTGCGCTTGGCTGCGGCGAGTTGCTCGGCCACGGCCGTTTTTTGTGCCTGTACAAAGGCCAGGCTGTCTTGCGCTGCCAGCACATCGAAATACCCTTGGCTCACGCGCACCAGCAGGTCTTGCAGGGCGCCGTCCAGCTGGGCCTGGGCCACTTCCACACCGCGTTGGCCTTGCTCCACGGCAATGCGGTTGGCCGGGCGGTACAGGGGCTGTGCCGCGTTGATGGCGATGCTGCGCGTGGCGCCGTTGTACTGGATGGAGGGACGGGTGACCTCCGTGTCAGAACGCGAAACGCCCGCCGCAAGGCCCGCGCTGGGCAGCAGGCCCGCGCGGGCCTGGTCGGCCCGGCGCTGGGCGGCTTCCAGTTGGGCCTGGGCCGATTGCCAGGCCGAGTCATAGGCCCGGGCCGATTCCACCAGCTCTTGCAGGCTTTGCGCGTGCGCAGGCACAACGAGTGCTGCGCCCAGGGCCAGGGTCAGAGGGAGCTTGCGAAATAGCGGCATGGTCAGGGTCTCTCAAGGGGTGCGCCTTGGGCGCACGGGTGGTTAAAAGCGGAACGCCGAGGGCTCGCCAAAATGCTGCAGGCGCGGGGCGTTCACGTCCCAGGGGTAGGACACGTCAAAACGGTTGCCGTCGCGGCGCACCAGGGTGACGCGCATGACGGGCTCCTGGCCGGTGATGGCCACCAGGCGGCCGCCGGGGGCCAGTTGTTCGAGCAGGCGCGCAGGCACTTCGGCCACCGAGCCGGAGAGGACGATGGCGTTGAATGGGCCATCAGGAATGGGGTCGAGTGCGCCGTCGGCCTGGCGCACGCTGGCATTTTTCACGCCGGCGTTTTCCAGGTTCTCGCGGGCCATCAGGGCGAGTTGGGGGTCGATTTCCAGCGTCACCACCTGCCCTGCCAACTGGGCCAGCAGCGCGGCCATGTGGCCCGAGCCTGCGCCGATCTCCAGCACGCGGTCTTCTTTGGTGAGCTGCAACTCTTGCAGCATGCGCGCTTCCAGGTTGGGCTTGAGCGTGCACTGGCCTTTTTGCAGGGCCGTCTGCGGGTCGCCTTGCAGGGGGATTTCCATGTCCACAAACGCCATGCTGCGGTAGGCCGCAGGCATGAACTGTTCACGGCGTACCTGGTTCAGGGCTTCAAGCACCTGGCTGCTGGCCACGTTCCAGGTGCGCACCTGCTGCTCGATCAGGTTGTAGCGCGCGTGGGCGATGGGATCGTTGATGTCAGCGGTGGTGTTCAGTGGCATGTTCATGGAAGGACTCCGCAAAAATGGGAAAAGGGTGGGCCGGTCGGGACAAACCCTTGATTTTAAGCGGTAGGCCCCGCCGGTTCGGCTGGCTTGGGGCCCCAGTGGCGGCGCAGCCATTGCGCCAAATCATCCATGTAGCAATACACCACCGGCACCACCACCAGCGTGAGCACCGAAGAGGTGACCACCCCGCCAATCACTGCCTGGCCCATGGGGGCGCGCTGCTCGGCGCCTTCGCTCAGGGCAAAGGCCAGCGGCACCATGCCAAACACCATGGCCAGCGTGGTCATGAGGATGGGGCGCAGCCGCACGCGCGCGGCCAGCAGCAAGGCCTCATTGCGCGGCAGGCCCGGCACGGTGTTGCCGGCATCGTCGGTGTGCTCCTCGCGGGTGCGGATGGCAAAGTCCACCAGCAGGATGGCGTTTTTGGTGACCAGGCCCATGAGCATCACCACCCCGATGATGGAGAAGATGGAAAGCGTGGAGCCGAACATCATCAGCGCCAGCACCACGCCGATGAGCGTGAGCGGCAGCGAAGTCATGAGCGCCAGGGGCTGCAAAAAGCTCTTGAACTGGCTGGCCAGGATCATGTAGATGAAGATGATGCCCATGAGCAGGGCCTGCACCGCGTAGCTGAAGGACTCCTGCATGTTTTTGGTCGAGCCGCCAAACTGGTAGCGGTAACCGGGCGGAAAGGCCACGCCATCGAGCACCTTGCGGATGTCGGCCGAAATTTCGCCCGCAGAGCGGCTGTAGGCATTGGCGTTGACGGCCACCTCGCGCGTGAGGCTGCGCCGGTTGATCTGGTTGGGGCCGGTGGATTCCTGCACCTGTGCCACCTGGCCCAGGCGCACGGTGCGGGTGGTGCCGTCGGCGCCGGTGAGCGAGAAGGGCAGGTATTCCAACTGATCGGGCTGGGTGCGCGCTTCAGGGGCCAGGCGCACGTTCACGTCGTAGGTTTGGTTGTCGGGCGCGCGCCAATTGCCCACGGTCTGCCCGGCGATCAGGGTGCGCAGCGACTGCGCCATCTGCCCTATGGACACGCCCAGGTCAGACGCCGCGTCGCGCCGCACATCCAGGGCAATGATGGGTTTGTCGGGCTTGACGCTGGAGTCCAGGTCCACCAGGCCGGGGATGCCGTGCAACTGCGCCATCACCTCGCGGGTGAGGCGGGCCAGCTCTTGCTGGTCGGGGCCCTGGAGTGAAAACTCGATTTGCTTTTGCCCGCCCACCGGATCCAGCAGGCCCACGTGCGTGACGGTGATGCCGGCAATCTGGCCCAGGCGCTCGCGCAGCACGGCAGACATGTCGTCCACGCTGCGGCGGCGGTCTTTGCGATCGACCAGGCGCACGTAGATGCTGGCGTAGATTTTGCCTTGTGTGGCGCCGGTGTTGATGGTGGTGAGGGTGTAGCGCACCTCGGGCATGTCGCGGATGACGGTCTCCACCTGCCGGGCCTTGGCTTCCGTGGCCTCGATGGAGGCGCCCACGGGCACGTAGAAGTTGACCATGGTCTCGGAAAAATCGGCCTTGGTTACGAATTCCGTGCCCAGCAGCGGCACCATGACGATGCTGAGCACAAAAATGCCCAGGGCCAGGGCCAGGGTCTTGAGCTTGTGCACCAGCGACCAGGCCAGGAGGCGCTGGTAGACCTCGGCGAGCAGGTCGGTGGCATGGTCAAACCAGCCGGTCACGCGGCCTATGGTGCGGTCGTACAGCGTGACGGGTGCGCCCTTGTTCCCATGGGCGTGGATGCTTGGGTCATGCCACACGGAGGACAGCATGGGGTCGAGCGTGAAGCTCACGAACATCGAGATCAGCACCGCCGCCACGATGGTGATACCGAATTCGTGGAAGAACTTGCCGATGATGCCGCCCATGAAACCAATGGGCAGAAACACCGCCACGATGGACAGCGTGGTGGCCAGCACGGCCAGGCCGATTTCTTGCGTGCCGTCCATGGATGCAGCGTAGGCGCCTTTGCCCATTTGCACGTGGCGCACGATGTTTTCACGCACCACGATGGCGTCGTCAATGAGCAAGCCCACGCACAGTGAGAGCGCCATCAGCGTGATCATGTTGATGGTGAAGCCAAACATGTTCATGAACAAAAAGGTGCCGATGAGCGCAATGGGCAGCGTCAGGCCGGTGATGACGGTGGAGCGCCAGGAGTTCAGGAACAAAAAGACGATGAGGACGGTAAGCAGGGCGACTTCGATCAATGTCTGGCGCACGTTGTTCACGGC
Organism: uncultured Simplicispira sp.; assembly: GCA_964599265.1. GTDB lineage: Bacteria > Pseudomonadota > Gammaproteobacteria > Burkholderiales > Burkholderiaceae_C > Simplicispira. The sequence continues at coordinate 10,613 of CAZRFF010000028.1, forward strand.
CACGCGGATGGGGCGCGAGGTATCGCCAATGGTCTCCAGGCGCACGCCGGGGGGAAGCTCTTTGCGCAGTGCCGCCACCGCGGCGTTGAGCCCATCGACGACTTCAATGGTGTTGTCGTCCTGTGCTTTTTGCACCGACAGCAGCAAGGTGCGCGCGCCGTTGTACAGGGCCAGGCTTTCGAGCTCCTGGGGGCCATCCTGCACGCGGGCCACCTGCTCCAGCCGCACGGGGGCGCCGTTCTTGCGGGCGATGATGATCTTGCCAAAATCCTCGGGGCGCTCCATGCGGGCGGTGATCTGCACCATGCGGTCCTGGATGCGCGAGCGCACGGCGCCCAGGGGCAGATCCTGGTTGTCGGTGCGCACGGCCTGGGCCACCTGCTCGGGCGTGATGCCAAAGGCCTCCAGCGCCTTGGGTTCCAGGTAAATGTTGATTTCGCGCTTGGTGGCGCCCACCAGCGTCACGGCGCCCACGCCGCGCACGTTTTCCAGGCGTTTTTTCAGTGTCTGGTCGGCCCAGGTGGTCAGGTCCACGGCGCTTTTGCGCTCGGCTTCGGGCACCGAGTCGTCGGGCAGCACGGCCAGCGACCACACGGGCCGGCTCGATGGGTCGAAGCGCAGCACCCGCGGCTCTTTCACCTCGTCGCGGAACAGCGTGCGCACGACGGCCATTTTCTCGCGCACGTCCTCGGCGGCTTTGCGGCCGTCCACATACAGCTCGAATTCGAGAATGACGACCGCCGTGCCTTCGTAGCTGCGCGAGGTGAGGGCGCTGATGCCGGCGATGGAGTTGACGCCTTCTTCGATTTTTTTGGTGACCTCGCTCTCGACGATGTCGGGCGAGGCGCCAGGGTAGTCGGCTGTGACCACGACCACCGGAAAGTCGATGTTGGGAAACTGATCGACTTTGAGGCGTTGGTAAGAAAACACCCCCAGCACCACGATGGCCAGCATGACCATGGTGGCGAACACCGGATTTTTAAGACTGACCTTGGTAAACCACATGGCGTGTCCTGGGGGTCAAGGGCGGGGAGCGGCGGGGCTGCTGCTGGCGCTGGCGGGGGCCTGCGGGGCGGCGGCAGCGGCCTGGGGTATTTGCAGGGCCGTGCCTTGGGGCAGGGCGCCCACGCGGCCTGCGAGCACCTGCTGGCCTTCTTTCAAGCCCTCCACGGCCACCAGGGCCTGGCCCTGAACGACAAAGCGCTCTTGCGTGCGCACGTTGACGTGCGCCACACGGTCTTGTTCGGCCACTTGCACGTAGGGTTGGGGCTGGTCTATGCGCACGGATTCCAGCGGCACCACCAAGCGTTCGACCTCGCCCACGTCCAGCCGCCCTTGCAAGAATTGGCCGTGGCGCAGCGTGGGTGCGCCAGGGGCGGGGGTGATGGACAAGTAGATGGGAACGGCGCGGCTGCCCGCTTGGGCGCTGGGGTTGATGCGCACCACGGTGGCCTGCACGCTGTGGCCCGTGCCTTCAATGGACAACTGGGCTGTCTGCCCCACCTTGGCGGACACGGCATCGGCGGCGGTGAGCTGGGCTTCAAGCTCCATGCGCGTGAGGTCTACCACTTCCAGCAGGCGCGCTTCCACGCCCACGCGTTCGCCGTTTTGCGCCAGACGCTGGGCGATCTGGCCGGTGAGCGGGCTGCGCAGTACCGTGTCGGACAGGGATTTCTTCGCCACTTCGACGGCGGCCAAGGCGGCCTGGTGGTTGGCCTGCGCGGCGCCCAGGCTGGCCTGGGACGTGTCCAATGCCGTGCGCGAGATGAAGCCCTGATCGACCAGTGCGCGGTTGTTGTTGAACTGGCGCTGGTTGATTTCGACCTGGGCGCGTGCGGCGTCCGCCTGCTCTTGGGCCTGGCGCACACGGGCTTGCGATTCGGTGGGGTCGATGCGCGCCACCACCTGGCCAGCGCGCACGCTGTCGCCCTCGCGCAAATCCAGGCCTTGCAGCTCGCCCGGCACGCGTGCCTTGATGATGGCGCTTTGCACGGCGCGCACGGAGCCCGTGAGGGGCACCGTCAGGGGCAGGCGCTGGCGCTGGGCTGTCCAGACTTCACTGGGGTCAATCTGCATGACCACCGCTTTGGCCGGGGCCTGCAGGGCTTGTTGCTGCGCTTTGCGCGCACCCATGGCGCGCAGCGCGCCTCCTGCCACCAAGACGACGACCACGGTGGCAATGGCCCAGGGAATCCAGCGTTTCATGGGAGTAGGGTGCGATGAAGAATGGGGGGAGAGGGAGGGTCAGGCCAGCAGCCCCTGGAGCAAGGTTTCGACCTGGTGCTGCAAATACACCTCGGGGTCAAACTGCAGGGAGGAGGGAACGCAAGTGCTGAAGGAATGCTTCCAGAGCATGAGGAAGATCATGGGGGCCAGGATGGCGAACACGGCGTAGTCCAGGGGCATGGGGCGGAACTCTCCGCGATCCATCCCGCGCTGCAATACGCTGCGTATGAGTTGCTGGCCGGGTTCTACCACCTCTTGTTGGTAAAACAGCGCCAGGTCGGGAAAGTTGCCGGCTTCGCTCATGATGAGCTTGGTGATGCCCGACGCACCGGTGGAGCCTATGGACTCCCACCAGCTTTGAAACCCGTAGCGCAGCATGTCGGCGGTGCTGCCTTCGTAATGCATCAACTCGTTGCGCCACAGGGAAAAGCGGCCGACGATGTTCTCGCGCACCACGGCCTTGAACAGTTCTTCCTTGCTGGGAAAGTACAAAAACAGCGTACCCTTGGACACCCCGGCGCGCGCAGCCACCTCTTCGACCCGGGTGGCGGCATAGCCTTTTTCCACGAACAAGTCCAGCGCCGCCTGCAGCAACTCGCCCGGCCGCGCCTCTTTGCGGCGCTCACGCTTGCTGTGTGGTGGGGAGGGGGCGGTTTCTGCCAAAACAGGGGGCCTTTGATGGGGTTAATGACTGACTGGTTAGTAATATAACAAATGCGGCCGCCCGGTGCAATGGGTGGGTGGCGGCCGGTATCTGGGCCGCATCTCCAAGAAAGGGGATCGGTATCTGCGCATGCTGCCCACGCACGGCGCGTGCAGTTGGCGGGCTACCTCGCGGTGCACACGGGCGACGCGGGTGCGCAGCGTGCGCACGGCCTTCTTCATGCGCTTGAACTGCTTGGCGT
>CAZRFF010000029.1:0-13487 GCA_964599265.1 uncultured Simplicispira sp.
GGGGGACATCATCGTGCGGTTTGAAGGCAAGCCTATCGACAAGGTGGCCGACTTGCCGCGCTTGGTGGGTAATACCAAGCCTGGTACCAAGAGCACCATCACCGTGTTCCGGCGGGGCCATGCCAAAGACTTGACGGTGGTCATTGGCGAGGTCGAGCCCGACAAGGCGGCTGCCAAAACAGCAGAGAAGGAATCCCGGCCCTCCAAATCCACGGCTGCTGCGCAGTCGCTGGGTTTGACGGTGTCCGACCTGACCGATGCTCAGAAAAAAGAGCTCAAGCTGCGTGGCGGGGTGCGCGTGGATGCTGCCACCGAGGCGGCAGCACGTGCCGGACTGCGCGAGGGCGATGTCATCCTTGCCATTGCCAATACCGAGGTGGCGACCTTGAAAGATTTTGAGGCGGCCGTGGCCAAGGCGGAGAAGGGCAAACCCATCAATGTGTTGTTCCGCCGGGGTGATTGGGCGCAATATGCACTGATCCGCCCTGCGCGCTGACACCCCTGGAACCCATTGTCCTGATTGCTAACATGGTTTTTGGGGGCGGCGCGTCCACTGCCCCCAAAACAGTAACAAGCGATTTGTTAGAATGCCCGCCTTCAATGGGGATTGATGGGCATAAGGATATGCTCTGATTTCAAAATGTGGGATGTTCCATGGTCTTGCACAAGAGATGCACAGGCCATGCACAGCTTGTTCATATGGAAAGAATCTGTTTAAGAATAAGTTGTGGATAACATTTTGTTGCCGCCCTGCAACGCCTGCCTGGGTTTGAGAAATGGCCTTTTTCAAGAAGGCTTTTTGCCTACAATGAGGCTCCAACCATCGCAGTTGCCATTGATCGTTGGTTCAGGGCGCGTCCTTTGTCGACGCGCCCTTTTTTCGTGCCTGGGTCGCCCGGTTTGGCGTGAGGCACTCCACCGTTTGTTTTGTTGATGAACCATATTCGTAACTTTTCCATCATTGCGCACATCGACCATGGCAAGTCCACCCTGGCCGACCGCATCATCCAGCGCTGCGGCGGTCTTGCCGAGCGCGAGATGGAGGCACAGGTGCTCGACTCGATGGACATCGAGAAAGAGCGCGGCATCACCATCAAGGCGCAAACCGCCGCGTTGCAGTACAAGGCCAAAGACGGCAATGTCTACAACCTCAACCTGATCGACACCCCCGGCCACGTGGACTTCTCCTACGAGGTGAGCCGTTCGCTCTCGGCCTGCGAGGGCGCGCTCCTGGTGGTGGACGCCAGCCAGGGCGTGGAGGCGCAGACCGTGGCCAACTGCTACACCGCGCTGGAGCTGGGCGTGGAGGTGCTGCCCGTGCTCAACAAAATGGACCTGCCGCAGGCCGACCCGGACAACGCCAAGGCCGAGATTGAGGATGTGATCGGCATCGACGCTTCGGACGCCATTCCCTGCTCGGCCAAGTCCGGCATGGGGGTGGATGAAATCCTGGAAGCCATCGTCGCCAAGATTCCGGCCCCCAAGGGTAACGCCAGCGGCCCGCTGCGCGCCATGATCATCGACAGCTGGTTTGACAGCTATGTCGGCGTCGTCATGCTGGTGCGTGTGGTCGATGGCCAACTGAAAAAGGGTGAACGCTTCAAGATGATGGCCAGCGGCGCCGCCTACGAGGCCAACCAGTTGGGCGTGTTCACCCCTGCCAACCTGCCGCGCGAGCAGCTCAACGCGGGTGAGGTGGGTTTCATCATCGCCGGCATCAAGGAGCTGAAGGCCGCCAAGGTGGGCGCCACCATCACGCTGGAAAAAAAGCTGCCCAACAACGCTGGCCCCGCCACCGAGGCACTGCCCGGCTTCAAGGAAATCCAGCCGCAGGTGTTTGCCGGGCTTTACCCCACCGAGGCCAACCAGTACGACGCGTTGCGCGATGCCCTGGAAAAATTGCAATTGAATGACGCCTCGCTGCACTTCGAGCCGGAGGTTTCGCAGGCCCTGGGCTTCGGCTTTCGCTGCGGCTTTTTGGGCCTGCTGCACATGGAAATCGTGCAGGAGCGCCTGGAGCGCGAGTTCGACCAAGACCTCATCACCACTGCGCCCAGCGTGGTGTACGAAGTGGTCAAGGGTGACGGCGAGGTCATCATGGTCGAGAACCCGTCCAAGATGCCCGAGCAGGGCCGCATCCAGGAGGTGCGCGAGCCCATCGTCACGGTGCATTTGTACATGCCGCAGGACTATGTCGGCCCGGTGATGACGCTGGCCAACCAAAAGCGCGGCGTGCAGCTGAACATGCAGTACCACGGCCGCCAGGTCATGCTGACCTATGAGCTGCCGCTGGGTGAGATCGTGCTGGACTTTTTTGACAAGCTCAAATCCGTCTCGCGCGGCTACGCTTCGATGGATTACGAGTTCAAGGAGTACCGCGCGTCGGACGTGGTCAAGGTCGATATTTTGCTCAACGGCGAAAAAATTGATGCCCTGTCCATCATCGTGCACCGCAGCCAGGCCACCTACCGGGGCCGTGCTGTGGCGGCCAAGATGCGCGAGATCATTGGGCGCCAGATGTTCGATGTGGCCATTCAGGCGGCCATTGGCGCCAACATCATTGCGCGTGAAACCGTCAAGGCGCTGCGCAAGAACGTGCTGGCCAAGTGCTACGGCGGTGACATTACCCGTAAGCGCAAGCTCTTGGAAAAGCAAAAGGCCGGCAAGAAGCGCATGAAACAAATCGGTTCGGTCGAGGTGCCGCAAGAGGCCTTCCTCGCCATTTTGCAGGTGGAAGATTGATGCAAGCCATTTCCGTTGTCACTTCGCTCATTCTGGCGGCGTTTGCCAGCTATGTGGGGGCTTGGTATTTCGGTGCCATCGAGGGCAATTTTGCACTGTTGCTGTTTTTGGCGACGGTGGTCACCGGGGCTTACTGGCTTGCAGAGCGGTTTTACTTTTTGCCCCAGCGCCGCCGGGCGGCCCAGGCCGTGGAAGATGCGGCCGCCCAGCGCCGTGCCGAGCTTGACCGCATGGGCATTGCCCAGGTGGACATCGACGTGCGCGAGTCCAAAGACAAACTGCTCATGCAGCCTTGGTGGCTGGACTGGACGGCGGGGCTGTTCCCGGTGATCGCAGCGGTGTTTGTACTGCGCTCCTTCCTGTTCGAGCCCTTCAAAATCCCTTCGGGTTCTATGATTCCGACGCTGCTCGTGGGCGATTTGATTTTGGTGAACAAATTCACCTACGGCATCCGCCTGCCCGTCATCAACAAGAAAATCACCGAGGGCAACCCGGTGCAGCGCGGCGACGTGATGGTGTTCCGCTATCCGCCGCAGCCCAGCATGGATTACATCAAGCGCGTGGTGGGTTTGCCGGGCGATGAGGTGGCGTATTTGAACAAACGCCTGACCGTCAATGGCCAGCCGGTGGATACCAAGGCGCTGCCCGATTATTTGGAAGAGGGCAGCTTGCGCTACTTTCAGCAAAAGGAAGAACAACTGGGTACCGAGCCCCACCGCCTGATCACCAATGCCGAGGTGCCCGCTTTCATCCAGGGCGCAAGCAATTTTGCTTACCGCGACCAGTGCCGCTACAGTGTGGAGGGTGTGGTGTGCAAGGTGCCCGAAGGCCACTATTTCATGATGGGTGATAACCGCGATAATTCGCTCGATTCGCGCTACTGGGGTTTTGTGCCCGATGCCAACATCGTCGGCAAGGCCTTCTTTGTCTGGATGAATTTCGGCAACCTCAAGCGCATCGGTTCGTTCCATTGATTCACGAGAGGGGGAGACACCATGTTTGCAATCCGTTCTGCCAGCCGTTCGCGCCAACGCGGCCTGTCGTTTTTTGGGCTGATTTTCGTCGGGGTGCTGGCGGTGGGTGCCTTTGCCATTGGCGGGCAGTCCGTGCCGATTTTTCTGGAGAACCATGCCATCACCAAGGCGGCCAAGAAAGCTGCGAAGGAAAGCTCCACAGTGCCCGAAGTTCGCGCCAGCTTTGACCGCGCTGCCGCCATTGACGATATCACCTCGATCACGGGCAAAGACCTGGACGTGACCAAGCGGGGCGACAAGATCGTCGTGTCGTTCAAGTACTCCCGCGAAATCGCCATTGCGGGCCCGGCCTACCTGGTGTACCGTTTTGAAGGTTCGGTCGATTAAGTGCCTGCGCCACCCTTAGCGGTGCTGCAGTCGCGGCTGCAGCACCTGTTCTCGCGTGAGGCCCTGCTGCAGCAGGCGCTCACGCACCGCAGCTTCAGTGCACAGCACTATGAGCGCCTGGAGTTTCTGGGCGATTCGGTGCTCAGTCTTGCGGTTTCCAGCCTGTTGTTCGACAAAATGCGCGACCTGCCCGAAGGGGAGTTGTCACGCGTGCGCGCCCATTTGGTCAAGCAGGATTCGCTGCACGCCATGGCGCTGTCCTTGGGGTTGCCGGATTTGCTGCGTTTGGGCGAAGGCGAGGCCAAATCGGGCGGCAGGAAGCGCCCGTCCATTTTGGCCGATGCGCTGGAAGCCATCATTGGCGCGGTGTACCTGGACGCTGGCTACCCTGCGGCCCAGGCCCTGGTGCACCGTTTGTATGAGGGCGTGGAGCTCAATCCCCGCCTGCAAGAAGCCGCCAAGGATGCCAAAACGGTCTTGCAGGAGTGGCTGCAGGCCCGCAAAATGCGCTTGCCCCGATACAGCGTACTGCAAACCACGGGTGTGGCGCACCAGCAGGTATTCCATGTGGAGTGTGCGATTGCCGAGCTGGGCCTGCAGCAAACGGGCCAGGGCGCCACGCGCCGGGCGGGGGAGCAAGCCGCTGCCGCCGCCCTGTTGGCCCATCTGAAAAACAAGCCGTTATGACATCTGCCCCTTCTCCCAAAAAAGCATCCGCCAACGTGCCCGGTACGGAGGTGCCGAACGACCTGGATGCCATGCTGGCTGCCGCTTTGCGCCCGGGCGTTGCCCCTGCCTCTGTGGACGCCCCCGCCGATGGGGCGGCACCAGCAGCGCCCGAGGATGCATCCGGCCAGCGCTGTGGGCTGATCGCCATCGTGGGTAAGCCCAATGTGGGTAAATCTACCCTGATGAATGCGCTGGTGGGGCAGAAAATCAGCATCACCAGCCGCAAGGCGCAGACCACGCGCCACCGCATCACTGGCATACGCACCCAGGGCCGGACGCAGTTTGTGTTTGTCGATACGCCGGGTTTCCAGACGCGCCACAGCACGGCGCTGAACAAATCGCTCAACAAGGCGGTGGTGGGGGCGATTGGTGATGTGGATTTGATCCTGTTCGTCGTCGAGGCGGGCAGCTTCACCTTGCAGGACGCCAAGGTGCTCTCCTTGTTCAAGCCGGGCATTCCCACGCTGCTCATTGCAAATAAGCTCGATACCGTGCACCGCCGGGCCGAAATCGCCCCCTGGCTCAAGGGCATGCAGGAACGCCACCCTTTTGCCGAATTCGTGCCCATGTCGGCCAAAAACAAGGGCGACATTGAACGTTTGTTCGGCATCGTCGAAAAATACCTGCCCGAGCAAGCCTGGTGGTATGCCGAAGACGAGCTGACCGACCGCAGTGAAAAATTCTTGGCCAGCGAGACGGTGCGTGAAAAGCTGTTCCGCTTCACTGGCGACGAGCTGCCTTACACCTCGACCGTGGTCATCGAAAAATGGGATGAAGAACCCAGCCGCCAGCATAAGCGCTTTGTGCGCATTGCGGCGGCCATTGTGGTTGAGCGCGAAGGCCACAAGGCCATGGTGATTGGCGAGAAGGGCGACAAGCTCAAGCGCATCAGCACCGAAGCGCGGCAGGAATTGGAAAAACTGCTGGACGCCAAAGTGTTCCTGGAGGTGTGGGTCAAGGTGCGCTCGGGTTGGGCCGACGATGAAGCGCGTGTGCGTTCTTTCGGTTATGAATAAAAAATGCCTGCGCGCCGCATTGCCGATGAACCGGCGTTTGTCTTGCACAGCTACGACTGGAGCGAATCCAGCCTGATCCTGGAAGTGCTGACGCGCCACCATGGCCGGGTGGCGCTGGTGGCCAAGGGGGCCAAGAAGCCGAGTTCCAATTTCCGCCCGGTGCTGCTGCCATTGCAGCCCTTGCATGTCACGTACACGGTGGCAGCGCCTGCGGCAGGGGCCGGCCAGAGCGAGATCCATACCCTCAAAGGTGCGGAATGGGTGGGTGGGCATGTCATGCCCTCGGGCGATGCCTTGCTTTCTGGTCTGTACCTGAACGAGCTGCTGTTGCGCCTGCTGGCGCGCGACGATCCGCACGCGGGCCTGTTCGACACCTATGCCGGTGTGGTGCGCGTGCTGGGCAGCGGCGCCCAGGGCGAGGCGGTGGGCCCTGTGCTGCGGGCCTTTGAATTGCTGCTTTTGCGCGACATTGGTTTGCTGCCAGCGCTCGATTGCGAGACGGCCACCCTGGGGGGGCTGGTGGCCCAGGCCTCTTACACCCTGGTGCCCGAGGGGGGGCTGCGCGCAGCCACGGCCAACGACCGCGCCGCGATGGCAGGTGCGCAGTGGCATGCGCTGCACCAGGCTTTGCCAGCCGGCTACCCTGCGGTGTTGCGCGCCTGTGCCCCTATGGATGCCGAGCTCAAGCCCCAATTGCGGGCATTGTTGCAATACCATTGCGGTCAACCGCTGCTGCGCACCCGCCAGCTCATGATGGATTTGCAAGCCCTATGACCCCACCGCCCGCCGCTCCCCGCCTGCCCCGCACGGCCTTGTCCGTCAATGTGAACAAAGTTGCGTTGGTGCGCAATACGCGCCACCTGGGCATTCCCAGCGTCACGCGTGCCGCCCTGCAGTGCCTGGAGGCCGGCGCCCAGGGCATCACCGTGCACCCGCGCCCCGATGGGCGCCATATCCGCGCCGACGACGTGCACCAATTGGCCGAATTGTTGCGCGACTGGCCGCAGGCCGAGTACAACATCGAGGGCAACCCCACGCAGAATTTGATGGATTTCATCCGCGCCACGCGCCCGCAGCAAGCCACCTTTGTGCCCGACGGTGAAGACCAGTTCACCAGCGACCACGGCTGGCGCTTTCCAGAGGATGCCCAGCGCCTGGCGCCCCTGGTGGCCGAATGCAAGGCTTTGGGTGTGCGCGTGAGTCTGTTCATGGATCCGGTGCCCGAGCAAATGGCTGCTGCCCGTGCCGTGGGGGCTGACCGTATCGAGCTGTACACCGAGCCTTATGCGGCGGCCTGGGGTACGCCGCAGCAGTCTGCGCAAATCGCACGCTACCGCGCCGCAGCCCAGGCGGCGCTGGACGCGGGCCTGGGTGTGAACGCCGGCCACGACCTCAACCGCGACAATCTGACCGACTTTTTGGCCCATGTGCCTGGTGTGCTGGAAGTGTCCATAGGCCACGCGCTGATTGCCGACGCTTTGGAGATGGGTTATGCCGACACCGTGCGTGCCTACCAGCGCTGCATAGACCAAGGCATGGCGGAACGGGACTCTTGAAAATCATAGCTGCCAGCGCTTGCTAGACAAGGGCTGTGCGCCTTTTTAAACCACAATCCATGGTCTACGGCATAGGCACCGATATTTGCGATATTCGCCGCATTCGCGCCAGCCTGGAGCGCCATGGCGACCGTTTTGCTGAAAAGGTGCTGAGCAGTGCGGAGCTGATCACTTGGCGTGCACGCTCGGCACGCTGGCCAGAACGTGGCGTGCGCTACCTGGCCACGCGTTTTTCGGCCAAGGAGGCGTTTTCCAAAGCCATAGGCCTGGGCATGCGCATGCCCATGACCTGGCGCCATTGCGAAATCACCAACCTGTCCAGCGGTCAGCCCGCCATCGTGCTGCATGGTGCGCTCAAGGAATGGTTTGATGCACAGGGTTTGCATTGCCACCTCAGCGTGACGGATGAGAGCGATTACGCGGCCAGTTTTTGTGTGGTTGAAAAATTCAGCTAAAGCCTTGGTGGCACTTGCCGTACCAACGTGAACAGCTATTAAGTAAAGAGCATTTAATTCATGACAGAGCACTCCCCCCTGATCATCGACGTCGCCGGCACCACCCTGACGGCTGCCGATCGCGCTCGTCTGGCCCACCCCTTGGTCGGCGGCATGATTTTGTTTGCGCGCAACTGGCAGAACCGCGCGCAATTGCTGGAACTGACGGCCAGTATCAAGGCCGTGCGTGCCGATTTGCTGATTTGCGTGGACCACGAAGGCGGCCGCGTGCAGCGCTTCAAGACCGATGGCTTTACCCACCTGCCGCCCATGGCTGCCTTGGGCCGCATGTGGGCAGACGACGGCCAGGGCCGCTCCTGCCGCGAAGGCAGTGGCGCACTGCGTGCGATGGAGGCCGCCACAGCCGCGGGCTATGTGTTGGGTGCAGAGCTGCGCGCCTGCGGAGTGGATTTTTCTTTCACGCCGGTGCTCGACCTGGACTACGGCAGCAGCAGCGTGATTGGTGACCGCGCTTTTGCCGGCGACCCGCGCGTGGTGGCCCTGCTGGCTCGCGCACTCATGCAGGGCTTGCAGCAAGCCGGCATGGCCAACTGCGGCAAGCATTTTCCGGGGCATGGTTTTGTGCAGGCCGACTCCCACACCGAAGTGCCCGTGGACAAGCGCAGCCTCAAGGCCATTTTGCAAGATGATGCGGCGCCTTACCCATGGCTATCGACCGTGCTCACCAGCGTGATGCCCGCGCACGTCATCTACCCCAAGGTGGATAGCCGCCCGGCGGGTTTTTCGGCACGCTGGCTGCAGGATATTTTGCGCGGCCAATTGCGCTTTGATGGCGCCATCTTCAGCGACGATTTGAGCATGGAGGGCGCCCGGCGCATCGATGGCCGCACGGTGGACTACGCTGATGCGGCTGTGGAGGCCTTGAATGCGGGTTGCGACCTGGTGCTGCTGTGCAACCAGAGCCTGGGCGACGGCCGCGCGGTGGATGCACTGATCGAAGGCTTGGCCGCAGCCCAAACCCAGGCCCGCTGGCAGCCCAGTGCCCGCAGCGAAGAGCGCCGCCTGGCCCTGCTGCCCGAAACCTTGCCCCTGGCCTGGGACGAACTCATGGTGCACAGCGCTTATATGCGCGCCCTGGATTTGCTGCCGTAAAGGGAGCTGTTAGCGTTTTCAGGGCACCATGGGGGTGTCCAGCGGGCCGCCTCCGGCCGTGGCCGTTAAAGCACTGCCCGCCGTATCGCTGGCCTGCCCCTCAGGCCAGCGGCGCACCACGCGCTGGAACATCAGCGCATTGGGGATTTGCAAGAGCGCCCCGCCGCCCGAGGGCGTGGTATCTTGCAGCGTGGTGTAGAGCAGGTTGATGTCCGCCACGCGGCCCTTGGCGCCGGGCTTTTCGGCGGTGTCCAGCAGCTCGATGGTGTCGCCCAGCTTGAATGGCCGCACGGTAAAAATCAGCAAGGCGCAGAACAGGTTGGAGAGCACGCTCCACGCCGCAAAAAAGGCCACGGCACCCACGGTGGCAAAACCGGTGAAGGCCGCCCACAGCACCGAGGCCGAAACGCCCAGGCGTTCGAGCACCAGCAGCAAGGCGCTGAGCAAAATGCTCCAGCGGATCAGGCCATTGACCGAGCTGCGCAGCGCCTGCGGCAGGCCCCAGCGGTCGGCTGCGTGTGAGAACAGCCTGCGCAGAATGCGTTGCAGCGCCCAGGCCACCAACACAATCAGCAGGATGTGTGCGCCCGGGACGATCACATCCAGCCAGTCCTGTACCCATTCGGGCAGGCGCTCTTTGATACTGGGGCGCAATGCGGCTTTCATGGCTTTGGGCAGTGGCCCATCACACCTCGCGGCGCAGCGCCGGGAAGAGGATCACGTCGCGGATGCTCGGGCTGTCGGTCAGCAGCATCATCAGGCGGTCAATGCCGATGCCGCAGCCGCTGGCTGGGGGCATGCCGTATTCCAGGGCACGGACGAAGTCGTGGTCGAAGTACATGGCCTCGTCATCGCCGCTGTCTTTGGCGTCCACCTGGGCGGCAAAGCGGGCGGCCTGGTCTTCGGCGTCGTTCAGCTCGGAGAAGGCGTTGGCCATTTCGCGGCCGGTGATGTAAAGCTCGAAGCGCTCGGTCACCTCGGGGCGTTCATCGTTGGCGCGCGCCAGGGGCGAGATCTCGGTGGGGTGCTCCATGATGAGGGTGGGCTGCCAGAGCTGGCTCTCGACGGCTTCTTCAAAGTACAGCACCTGCAGGCTGGCCAGGCTGCGGGTGGAGAGGCGGTCTTTGGCCTCGCTCAGGCCCAGTTTCTTGAGTGCGCTGGTGAGCCAGGCCGTATCGTCCACATGCGCGCCCGCATCGGTGTACTGGTAGATGGCTTCGCGGATGGTCAGGCGGGCAAAGGGCTGGGACAGATCGACCGCGCGGCCCTGGTAAGACAGCTCCAGCGTACCCACAGCCTGCATGGCCGCGTGGCGGATGAGCTGCTCGGTGAAGTCCATCTGGTCGCGGTAGTTCCAATAGGCCGCGTAGAACTCCATCATCGTGAATTCGGGGTTGTGGCGTACCGAGATGCCTTCGTTGCGGAAGTTGCGGTTGATCTCGAACACGCGCTCAAAACCGCCCACCAGCAGGCGCTTGAGGTACAGCTCGGGCGCAATGCGCAGGTACATCTCCTGCTCCAGCGCGTTGTGGTGCGTCACAAACGGTTTGGCGTTGGCGCCCCCTGGGATGGGATGCAGCATGGGCGTTTCCACTTCCAGGAAGCCGTTGTCCACCATGTATTCGCGGATGGCGCTGATGGCCTTGCTGCGCGCCACAAAGCGCTGGCGGGCCGTCTCGTCGGTCATCAGGTCCACATAGCGCTGGCGGTATTTCATTTCCTGGTCATGGATGCCGTGGAACTTGTCCGGCATGGGGCGCAGGCTCTTGGTCAAGAGGCGCAGGCGTGTGACGTGGATGGACAGCTCGCCCGTGCGCGTTTTCATCAGCGTGCCTTCGGCACCCAGGATGTCGCCCAAATCCCAGTGCTTGAAACTGGCGTAGAGCTCCTCGCCCAAGGCGTCGCGCGTCACGTAGAGCTGAATGCGGCCCGTGGCGTCTTGCACCGTGGCAAAACTGGCTTTGCCCATCACGCGCTTGAGCATCATGCGGCCCGCTACGGTCACCGTGACGGGCTGGGCCTGCAGGGTTTCGGCCGTGGTGGTCTCGTACTGCTGCTGCAGGGGCAGGGCGTGGTGCACGGGTTTGAAGTCGTTGGGAAACGCCACCCCCTTGCCCTGGGCCTGGGCTTCGCGCAGGGCACGCAGCTTATCGCGGCGCTCGGCGATGAGTTGGTTTTCGTCCTGGGGGGCTGGTGGAGTGTGCTGTTCAGACATAAGAGGCCATCGCTGCGGGGGCGTAAAAAGAGAGGGTGCCATGGCGGCAGAACCGCGTATTTTAAAGGGGCGGGCTTAAAGGATGCGGCAGGGTGCTCATGGCGCGGCAATGCCTGTGCGTTCGAGCAAGTCATTCACCAATTCCAGCCGCACCAGGGGGGAATCGAGCTCCATCATCTGTTGTTTGAGCTCCAGCGGAATGGGCAGCAGTTCGCACCAGCGGTTGGCCACCCAGCCGCAGTCGTCTTGGTGGGGGCTCTGGTGCTGTTCTTGTGCCGGTGGGCTGCGTTGCAGCAGGGCGGCTTGCACCTGGGTCAGCGTTTGTGCCGCGGCCTGCAGATGGGGGGGGATGGGCAAGGGCTGATCCTGGGGCAGCAAATCCACATCGGCCACCCACAGGCCGTGGGGCAGCATGCGGCTGCTGCGGATGCGAAAGCGCTGGTCGCCATGGCATTCCAGGGTGATGAGGCCTGGCTGGGGGGTGTCCATTTGCGTGATGCTGGCCAGGGTGCCTACGCTGTGCAGTTGTTCTGCTGGGGCGCCTGCCTGGCGTACCTCTTGGCCCTGCCGCAAGGCCACCACGCCAAACGGGGCACCGGCCAGGCGGCATTTGCGCACCATGTCGAGGTAGCGCACTTCAAACACCTTGAGCGGCAACACCCCCCCTGGAAACAACAGGGTCTGGAGCGGGAACAGGGGCAGGCTGCTCAGGGTGAGGGTGGGCGAATCGGTGTGCGGCATGGCTGGCGGGGGCAAGCGGCTATCATCCCACGACCCTTGGGCCTTGGTGACGGAATGGACCGATGATCTATCAGATTGTTTCTTTTTTGCTGGATGTGGCGACAGGCCTGCTGTGCGGGGCCAGTTTGTTGCGTATCTGGATGCAATGGCAGCGCATTCCTTTTGCCAATCCTATCGGGCGCCTGGTTTTTGCGCTGTCCGATTGGGTGGTGCTGCCCCTGCGCAAAATGGGCATAGGCATGCTGGGCCGTCTGGATGGTGCCAGCCTGCTGGCTGCGTTTTTGTTGGAGCTGGCACAGTACCTGTTGCTGTGGTTGCTGTGGGGCGGCAGTATGGGGGCGCACTGGCCGCTTTGGCTGGCGGCCTTTGGCGTGGTGCGCGTGGCGCTGACGGGCATGGTGGGCCTGCTGATCGTGTACGCCGTGATGTCTTGGGTGCAGGCGCACTCGCCCCTGGCCGATGTGGTGGGGCGCCTGTGCGAACCCCTGCTGCGGCCTGTGCGCCGCGTTGTGCCCCTGGTGGGGGGAATAGACCTGTCGCCGCTGGTGGTTTTGGTGCTGCTGCAGGTGGCGCTGATGGTGCTGGGGAACCTGCAGGGCAGTGTGTTGTTTAGGTAAAAATAGCCTGTAGCGCCCGTTGAATAAGCGCTGCAAGCTATTGTTTTAAGAGCAACTTACGCTACGGCGTCAGCCGGCAGGCGCTGCAACATGGCCAAGCTGTTGGCGATGGTGTTGCGCAGTTCGCGGCGGTCGCAAATCACATCCACGGCGCCTTTTTGCATCAAGAATTCGGCGCGCTGAAAACCTTCGGGCAGGGTGACGCGCACCGTGTTTTCGATCACGCGTGGGCCGGCAAAGCCGATCAGGGCCTTGGGTTCGGCAATCACCACGTCGCCCACAAAGGCAAAACCGGCGGAGACGCCGCCCATGGTCGGGTCGGTGAGTACGCTGATGTAGGGCAGGCCTTTTTTCGCCAGGCGGGTGAGTGCGGCGTTGGTCTTGGCCATTTGCATCAGGCTCAGCAGGCCCTCTTGCATGCGTGCGCCGCCCGTGGCGGTAAAGCAGATGAACGGCACTTTTTGCTCGATGGCGGTTTCCACGCCGCGCACAAAGCGTTCGCCCACCACGCTGCCCATGCTGCCGCCCATGAAGTCGAATTCAAAGCAGGCGGCCACCACGTTGATGCTCTTGACGGCGCCGCCCATGACGATGAGCGCGTCGGTTTCGCCCGTGTTTTCCAGTGCTTCCTTGAGGCGCTCGGGGTACTTGCGGCTGTCCTTGAATTTGAGCGCATCGACCGGGATGACTTCCTGGCCGATTTCGTAGCGGCCTTCAGGGTCCAGAAAGGCGTTGAGCCTGGCGCGGGCGCCAATGCGGTGGTGGTGGCTGCATTTGGGGCAGACGTTCTGGTTGTGTTCCAGGTCGGCCTTGTAGAGCACCGTTTCACAGCTGGGGCATTTGGTCCACAGACCCTCGGGCATCTGGCGGCGCTCGGTAGGGTCGGAGGGCTGGATCTTGGAG
>CAZRFF010000030.1:0-13486 GCA_964599265.1 uncultured Simplicispira sp.
GGAGATGTGCCCCGCCGGGCAGGACGACACCAGAATCATGCCCAGTGCAATGCTGGGCTGGGGCTGCAGGATCCACACCAGCACATAGGTCATGGCCGGAAACAGCAGGTGGTGGCCCACCATGCCCAGCGCCAGGGCCTTGGGTGTCTTGAAAGCGTGGCGGAAATCACTGGGCTTCAAATCCAGCGCCACGCCAAACATCACCAGGCCCAGCACGGCGTTGAGCAGGGTGAGGGTTTGCGGGTTAAAACTCAGTTGCACCTGGTCGATGGGCGTCATAATTTGTCTCCAGTTCTTGTGTCGGCAAAAGGCCTGGCCCAGCCAGCGCCGCGCTTTTGCCGCGATGGTGGCACTTTAGAAATAACTTGGAAAGCTGTCTCGCACCAAGCGGGACACAGGCACGTCAATTCAGGACAGGGAGCCCATGGAGAATTTGCGCGCGCGGTTCAGCGTCACGGCCCGCTTCACACGGGCTTTGGTGGAGGCCATCACCCGCCAGGGCGGCACGGTGCCCGATGCCATGCGCCAGACCACCGCCCAGGAGGCCCGCGTGGACATGGCGCAGCAAGAGGCCCTGTGGGCGCTGTTTGTAGCGGCCTGCCCGAACGACCCCTTGGCCAGCCTGCGCCTGGGCATTGATCTGCAGGCCGGGCATTTGGACATCGTGGGCATGCTGCTGCTCAGTTGCGACACCTTGGGCGATGCGCTGGAGGTGCTGACCGAATACGCCCCCATCATTGGTGACAATGCCCGCTTTGAAATCGCCAGGCAGGGCCCCCAGGTGCAGTTGCGCTATCTGCCCGACTACGCCCTGTGCCGCGAGGAACGCGTGGAGGCCGCGATGGGCTGCGTGGTGGGTTTGGCGCGCTGGATGACCAGCGGCCGCCTGGTGCCGCGTGAACTGTGGCTGGCCCATGCGGCCCGCACCGAACCAGCGTTGTACGAGGCGCTGCTGGGCTGCCCCGTGCGTTTTGGGCAGCAAGCCAATGCGGTGACTGTGGATGCTGCAGCCCTCAACCTGGGCATTGTGCAGGTGGGCGGTTCTTTGCACCAGCATCTGCGGGCCTTGGCCGACGATATGCTGGCTTCGCTGGCGCAGGGCAGTGTGTCGGCGCGCGTGCAGCAGCTCATCCGCGAACACCCCCGCTGGGGCAAGGAGCGCATTGGCGAGCAACTGGGCATGAGCGGGCGCCACCTCAACCGCAAGCTGGCCGCCGAGGGGATTTCGTTCAAAGGCCTGCGCGAAGCCTTGTTGCACGACATGGCGTTGCAGGCCCTGGGCGCAGGGCAGGGCAGCGCCGTGGTCAGCGAGATGCTGGGTTTTTCCGATGAAAACGCCTTTGCGCGGGCGTTTCGGCGCTGGACGGGGAGCACCCCGGCTCAGCATGTAAAAATAAAGAAAAACGGGCTTTAGCGCCTGTCAGCAAAGCGCAAGAAGCTATCAAAATAATAGTAAATGGACGATGCCCAATGCACAGGGCGAGCCCATGAAAAAGCCGCCAACCCATGGGCTGGCGGCGGCAGGCGGGGGCTGGAGGCAGGCCTTACTGCTTGACGGCCTCGATGGTGGCCACCAGGCGCACGTTCTTGGCAAAGCCCCAGTCCACACCGTAGTTCAGGCCCCACTGCGAGCGGTCGATGGTGGCTTCAAAGTCGCCGCCGCAGACCTCGCGCTTGAGCATCTGGCTGTCGTAGCAGTTGAACTGGTGGGCCTTGAAGGTCACGGGGGCGGTTTTGCCCAGCAGGGTGAGCTGGCCGGTCACTTCAGTTACCTTATCGCCGTTGAAGACGAACTTGTCGGAGACGAAGCTGATCTTGGGGAATTTGGCGGCGTTGAACAGGTCTTCGCTTTGCAGGTGCTTGTCGAACGATGGCGTGCCGCTGTTGATGGAGGTGGCGTCGAAGTGGATTTCCACCTTGCCTGCCTTGCCTGCGCGGTCGAACTTGACGGTGCCTTCCTTCTTGTCGAAGCGCCCACGGTTCACGGCGGCGTTGAAGTGGTTGATTTCGAACGTCACAAAGGTGTGCGTGGGGTCGATGGCGTATTCGGCCATTTCGGCTTGGGCGATACCGCTGGCAAGGGTGGCGGCTGCGGCCAGGGCGATGAAGGAAAAGCGCATAAAAACTCCAGTGGTTGAAAAGGTGAGGGGAGGGAGGGAACGTTTACAGCTTGGCCACGCCCGTGAGGGCGAGCTTGAATTTGACCTGTACTTCGTCGGCCACCATGGAGGTGTCGGCCCATTCGCCGTCGCCAATCTTGAAAGCCAGGCGTTTGATGGGCAGCACGCCGCTGGCCGTGGTGCTGGCACCCGACTGCGTGAGCTGCACGGGCACGGTGACATTGGCGGCTGCACCCTTGATGGTGAGCTTGCCCGCCACGTCAAATTTGCCGCCACCCAGCGCCTTGATGCTGGTGGACTCGAACGAGGCTTGGGGGAACTGCGCAATATTGAACCAGGTGGCCTTGGGCAGTTCGGTGTCCGTCTCGCGGGCGCCCATGGTGGCGCTTCCGGTGTCCACGTTCAGGCGGATGCGGCTGGTTTCGGGTTTGGCGGGGTCGAACTGGATTTGGGCATCGAATTTTTTGAAATGCCCTTGCATGGGCACGCCCATTTGCTTGGCAACGAATTCCAGGCTGCTTTGGGCGGGCACCAGTTGCTGCTGGGCTTGCGCGGCCCAGGGCGCGGCCAGGGCGGCGGCCAGGGACAAGAGCGGGAGATGGGTTCGGACGGGACGGAGCATGGTCATGGTCATGGTGGAAAACGATTGAATCATTTCAGCGGCTGGGCAGCATGCGGGCCATCAGGCCGTCGCGGTCTATCCAGTGGTGCTTGAGAGCAGCGGCAATGTGCGCCAGGATGAGCCCGGCCAGCGACATGGCCAGCACGCGGTGGGCCACCTTGAGCCCATCCGCGAGGGACTGGCTTACGGGCACGAAGTCGGGCAGCGGAACCTGGCCGAACCACATCACCTGAAAGCCCGATGCCGAGCTGTACGCCCAGCCCGCCAGGGGCACGGCAAAAAACAGCACATACATCAGCGCATGGGTGCCATGGTGCGCCAGCCTTTGCCAGCCGGGCATGTTGCGCAGCACGCGCTCGGGCAAGGCCGGGGCGCCAAACGCCAGGCGCCACAGCAGGCGCAGCAGCGATAGTGCCAGCACCGTGATGCCCGCCCACTTGTGCCAGTTGAAAAGCTTGAGGCGCTGGGGGGACATGGGCAAATCGGCCATGTACACGCCCACGCCAAACAGCCCTACCAGCATGAAGGCCAGGAGCCAGTGCAGCGCCACACTGAGCAAGGGGTAGCGGGAAGAAGCGTTGACCGAAGAAGCCATGGGTAAAGCAGGTGAAGAAACCCGCAAAGCAGTTCCAATGAGGGCAGTGTAGAAGCCCGATCGTGGGATTGGTGTGAAGGCGCTTGACGCCATCATTCAAAAAATATGAATTCAATTAGCGAGTCATCGCTATTGAATCGTGGTTGTGTGAAGCGCTTGTGTATGCCCTGTAAAGCCCAGGGCCCTCCCGGCCATTGGGGCGGGGAGGGGTGCAAGCAAGCCCGTTACGCGAGGGCGGCGTGCTTCCAGGCCTGGGCGGCGGCAGCGGCGTCGCCGCGTTGCTCGGCCAGCTCGGCCAAGGCGCGCCAGGCGCTGCGCTGCAGGGCGGTTTCTGGCAGTTGGGGGGCGGCTTGGGCCAGCAATTGCTGGGCTTTGCCCCACAGTTGGCGTTGTACGCAGGCCATGCCTGCCAGGTATTGCAAACGCGGGTCTTGCGGGTGGGCTTGCTGGCTGGTTTCGATGCGGGCCAGCCAGGCGGCATCGATGCCTGCCAGGGATGCTTGCAGCGTCTGCACCAAGCGCAGGGTGTGGGGGCCGGAGAGCGCGTTGGGGGATTGCGCGATGTGTTCCCACACCGGCAGCAGCCATTGGCGCACCTGGGCGCCGTCACCGCCCAACTGGGCCAAGCGCTGCGCGGCGTGGATGGCCACCTCGGGCAGGGCGCGGTCTAGTGCATCCAGGCCCAGCCAGGTGGCTTGCAGTTGCGCCGGGTCGTGCGCCTGGTTGAGCAGCTCCACAGCCAGGCCGCGAACCAGGCTGCGGGCAGCGTCGGGCGAAAAGGCACGGTGCTTGCCCAGCAGGCGTGCGGTGTCCAGCGCATCGCGCGTGCGCCCTGCCAAGCGGCTGGCCTTGAGGCGGATGCGCAGCGCCAGCGTGCGCCGGGCAGCACCCTGGGGGAGTTCCGCCAGGCGGTCCAGGGCGCCTTCGGCATCACGGTCGTCCAGGCGCCAGCGTGCGGCGCGCAGGTGGGCGCCTTCGTGCAGTTCCTGGGCCACATGGCGGTGCGAGCGGGCCTGTTGCATGGCCTGCTGCAGGTAGTCGTCGCGCAGTTGCCGGTCTTGCAGGGCGTGGGAGGTTTCGGCCGCCACCATATAGGCCAGGGCGCGCATTTGGTGGGCGTGGGGCGGGGCTTTGCCTTCTTGCTGCAGGTTGTGTTCTTGCTCCAAGGCAGCCAGGGCGGCTTTGCGCGCCCGCAAAAAGCGCCCGCCCAGCATTTGGGCAAAGGCATCCAGCAGGGCGGCGTGCATGGTGCGTTCACGCTGCTGCAGGCGCCAGCGGCGGGCCTGGCGGGGCAATTCCAGCAGGGCGGCCAGGCCGCGCAAAGCGGCGTGCAGGGTCACAAAACCCAGCGCCAGCAGCAGCAGCACCAAATTGAGCGACAAATCCACGCGCCAAGGCGGCCAGAACAGGGTGACCGTGCCCTGGTTGTTGCCGGCAAACAGGGCCACGGCCACCGCCGTTGCAAAGAGAGCCAGAAGCCAGAGGGTTGCGCGCATGGGGTTGTGCCTGACGCAGGGTTTCAGCGTCCCGCAGCCGCTGTGGCCAGGGCGGAGAAGGTTTCTTCGGGCCGGGGCATGTCGGCCACTTTGATGGAGGCCTGCACCTGCTGCAAGGCGGTGGCCGCCGCCTGCGTGCGGCGCGAAGCGGGGTCAAAGTAGCGGTTGAGCGCGGCGGTGCTGGCTTGCAGGTCGGTGCGTGCCGAATCGAACTGCCGCGCCAGAATGGCCATGCGGGCATTGAGCAGCTTGAGCTTGAGGTTTTCGCGCAGGAAAAATGCCTGGTCTGGGGCCAGAAGAATGGCTTCGGGCTTGTCGATGCGGCTCACGCGCACCAGGCCACGGGCCTCCATCAGCACCACGTCCAGGGCGCGCTGCGCGCCAGCCCACCAGGCGTTGGCGGCGGGCGGGGTGGTGGCCGGGGCGGCTTGGGCAGGCAGGCGGCGCATGGTGTCGGCCTGGGCCACGGCGTTCAGCAGGGGCAGGTCGTCGGCTTGGCGCACCAGGTCGTCCAGGCGGGTGAGCAGGCCCGAGGTGTCGGTCACGCTGGCGCTGCCCAGGCGTTCGAGGTCGTGGGCGATGGCGCGCTGCACGGGCGCCAGGCGCGGCTGGGCGGTGCGTTCTATGCGCTGCTGGGCGGCCTTGAGCGCGCCCACCAGGGGCTCCAGGCTGCCTGTGAGCTGGGCTTGCTGCTGGGCCAGGCGCAGGCCCGATTCGATGTCCACCACCAGGTTTTCGTCGCGTGAGCGCGAGAGGCTTTGCATGAGCTCTTCGAGCTGGCTGCGCTGCAGGGCCACTTCGTTCACACGGGCTTCCTGCACCGCCAGGCGGGCCGTGGCTTCGGTTACCTGCTCCTGGGCTTGTTTGGCCAGGGTGCGCGCTTCAATGGCCTGGGTGCCCGTGTCCTGGCTTTGCCGTGCCAGTTGCTCCTGGATGTGGCCGAGCTTTTGCCACAGCAGCACCGAGCTGACCAAACCAGCCGCCGCCAGCAGCCCCACCAGCACCAACAGGGTGTGCGATGGGCGGGGGGCAGCGGTGGCGGGTGCGGGGGAGTCGCTCATGCGATGGATTCTATCGACCTGACCACGTCTTGGAGGGCGGGACGGCATTCATGTACGAGGCCGAAACCTGCGCGGCGCGCCGCTTCGGCAATGCGGTGGTGGGTGGCCAGGGCCTGGGCCTGGGCAAGGTCTTGGCCGGGCAGGGCGGCGCACAGGTGTTCCACGGCCTGGGAGCTGCTCAAAAGCCAAACGGTGTGGTCCAGGGCGGATTCCAGCGCCAACTGGCGTTGGGTGGCACTCCACTGGGGGGCGCCGCGCGTGTAGGCAATGGCAAAACCCACGCTGCCGCCAGCGGCTGCAATATGCCGTGCCAGCCAATCCCGCCCTGTGCCTTGCTCCGTGGCGCCGGCTTCGGTGCCGCGCACGATGAGCACGCGGGTGCCAGGGTGGATTTGCCCGGCCACCTGGGCCCAGAGGGCTTCGGAGTCAAACTGCGCGGCATTGGCCGCGGGCTGGTCGATGCGTTCGGCCGCAATGCCCAGGGTTTGCAGGGTGCGCGCCGTACCGGGGCCGGGCGACCAAACTCTTGTTTTGATAGCTGCTTGCGCTGAATGGGTCAGCGTTAGAGCCGTTTTTTTATCAAAAAAATGCTGTGCAGCGTTGCTGCTTACCACCATGATGGCGTCGTAGTGTCCGCCCTGTACCTGGGCGCGCGCTTGTGCCAGAGCGTGCTGGTCAACTGCCGGGCTAATGGCGATCAGCGGCAGGGCCAGGGCGTCGATGCCCCGTGCCTGCAGTTGCTCCACCCACTGCGCAGCCTCGCGCTCGGGCCGGGTGATGATGACGCGAACCATGCTGGCGCCTTACCCGGCGGCACCACCAGCGCGCAGTTGCTGCGCCACTTGCAGGCCCAGAGCGTCGGCTTGTTCCAGTGTGCTGCAAGGGCCTTGGGCTTGGGCGCGCACCAGGGGCACGCGGCCTGCGGGGTCGCCCCAGGCGGCGGCGATGTGCAGTTGCCCCTCTGCCAGCTGCGCGTGCGCGGCCAGGGGCATGGAGCAACTGCCGCCCATGGCGCGGCTCACGGCGCGTTCGGCCGCCACGGTCAGCCAGGTGGGCATGTGCGCCAGGGGGGCCAGGGCCTGGATCAAATCCTGGCGGTCACTGCGCACCTCGATGCCCAGGGCGCCCTGGCCGGCAGCGGGCAGCATGTCGGCGGTATCGAATTCGCAGCGGATGCGCTCTTGCAGGCCCAGGCGCTTCAGGCCTGCGGCGGCGAGCACGATGGCGTCGTACTGGCCTTCGTCCAGCTTGCGCAGGCGCGTGTCCAGGTTGCCGCGCAGGGGTTCAATTTTCAGGTCGGGGCGCAGCGCTTGCAGCAGCACCTGGCGGCGCAGGCTGGAGGTGCCCACGACGGCGCCCTGGGGCAATTCCTGCAAGCGTGCGTAGCGTGGCGAGACAAACGCATCGCGCGGGTCTTCGCGCTCCATCACGCAGGCCAGGGCAAAGCCCTCGGGCAGCTCCATGGGCACGTCTTTGAGCGAGTGCACGGCAATTTGAGCGCGGCCGTCGTGCAAGGCGGTTTCCAATTCTTTGACGAACAGGCCTTTGCCGCCCACTTTGCTCAAGGACCGATCCAAAATCTGGTCGCCCAGCGTGGTCATGCCCAACAGGGAAACATCGTGGCCGCGTGCGCGCAGCAAGGCCTGCACATGCTCGGCCTGCCACAGGGCCAGGCGGCTTTCGCGTGTTGCGATGACGATGGGAAGGGAGGGGGCGTGAAAAAACGTCATGCTGTGCCAGCAAAATAAAGCAGAGCGGGATGCTAGCATGTTGCGCCGCAACAGATGCGACCCGTGTCTGCCCTGCGCCCATCCAGGAGACCCTCCCGTGAGCACCAAAAAAGACGACAAAGACCTGCCGTTGATCCACGACATCCGCCTGCTGGGGCGCATCCTGGGCGATGTGATCCGTGAGCAGGAGGGCGATGCCGCCTACGCCCTGATCGAGCAGATCCGCCAGCTCTCCGTGGCATTCAGGCGTGACGCCGACCAGGACGCCGATAAGGCCCTCAAGAAATTACTCAAAGGCCTGAGCGCCGACCAGACGGTGAGCGTGATCCGCGCTTTTACCTACTTCAGCCACCTGGCCAACCTGGCCGAAGACAGGCACCACATCCGCCGCCGCACCATCCGCGACCGTGCGGGCGACACGCAAGAGGGCAGCATCGACGTGGCCCTGTCGCGCCTGCGCTGGGCCGGCATTGCGCCCGACGCCATCGTCGAGATGCTGGCGCACAGCTACCTCTCGCCCGTGCTCACGGCCCACCCCACCGAGGTGCAGCGCAAAAGCATTCTGGATGCCGAGCGCGACATTGCCCAGTTGCTCGCCACGCGCGACGACATTGCCGAACGCGCCCAGCTCTACAACACCGCCCGTGACGCGCTCACCCCACGCGCACTGGCCACCAACGAGGCGCAGTTGCGCGCCCGCGTGGCGCAGCTGTGGCAAACACGGCTGCTGCGCTACAGCAAACTCACCGTGTCCGACGAAATCGAGAACGCGCTCTCGTACTACGAGGCCACGTTTCTGCGCGAAATCCCACGCATTTATGCCGACCTGGAACGCGCCCTGGGCGGGCAGAGCGTGCACAGCTTTTTGCGCATGGGGCAGTGGATTGGGGGAGACCGTGACGGCAACCCCAACGTCAATGCAGCCACCCTGGAGCAGGCCCTGCGCCGCCAGAGCGAAGTCGTTTTGCGCCATTTCTTGACCGAAGTGCACCTGCTGGGCGGTGAGCTCTCGCTCTCGGCGCACCTGGTGGCCGTCTCGCCTGACATGCAAGCCCTGGCCGAAAGCTCGCCCGATGCCAGCGAGCACCGCCGCGACGAACCTTACCGCCGCGCGCTCACCGGCATCTACGCCCGCCTGGCCGCCACACTCACGCAACTGAGCGGCGGCGTGGCTGCGCGCCACGCGGTGGCGCCGCAAAACCCCTACGCCAGCGCGGCAGAATTTTTGGCTGAATTGCGCACCATAGAAGCCTCTTTGCAATCACACCATGGCATGGCCCTGGCCAGTGAGCGGCTGCACCCGCTCATCCGTGCGGTGGAAGTGTTTGGGTTCCACCTGGCCACGGTGGACTTGCGCCAAAGCTCGGACCAGCACGAGCGCGTGGTGGCCGAACTGCTGGCCGTCGCTGGCATAGAGCCCGACTACGCCGCCCTGGATGAGCCCGCCCGGCGCGCCGTGCTCGAGCGCCTGCTGCGCGACGCCCGGCCCCTGCGCGTGGTGGGTGCGCAGTATTCGGAGCACACGCAATCTGAAATCGCCATTTTCGAAACCGCGCTGCGCATGCGAAAGGCCTATGGCGAAGCCGCCATCCGCCACTACATCATCAGCCACACCGAAACGGTGAGCGACCTGCTCGAAGTGCTGCTGCTGCAAAAAGAAGTGGGCCTGCTGCGCGGCACTTTGGACGGCATGGCGGCCCCTTCCATGCAGCCCGAGGCCGTGGCAAGCCTGATCGTGGTGCCGTTGTTCGAGACCATCGAAGACCTGCGCAACGCCGCGCCCATCATGCGTGCCTTCTACCAAATCCCTGGCGTGGCGGCCATGGTGCAGCGCAGCGGTGCCGAGCAGGACATCATGCTGGGCTACTCCGACAGCAACAAGGACGGCGGCATCTTCACCAGCAACTGGGAGCTGTACCGGGCCGAAATTGCCTTGGTGGCGCTGTTCGACGAACTGCCCGGCATCCGCCTGCGCATGTTCCATGGCCGGGGCGGTACCGTGGGGCGGGGCGGCGGCCCCAGCTACCAGGCCATCCTGGCCCAGCCGCCGGGCACGGTGCGCGGGCAGATCCGCCTGACCGAGCAGGGCGAAGTGATTGCCTCCAAATACGCCAACCCCGAAATCGGTCGGCGCAACCTTGAAACCCTGGTGGCCGCCACGCTGGAGGCCAGCCTGCTGCAGCCCACCAAGCCGGCCACCAAGGCTTTCCACGAAGTGGCAGAACAGCTCTCGCGTGCCAGCATGGCGGCCTACCGTGCGCTGGTGTACGAAACGCCCGGTTTCACCGATTATTTCTTCAACTCCACACCCATCCGCGAGATTGCCGAGCTCAACATCGGATCACGCCCCGCATCGCGCAAGCCCAGCCAGAAAATCGAGGATTTGCGCGCCATACCCTGGGGGTTCAGTTGGGGCCAATGCCGGCTCACGTTGCCGGGCTGGTACGGTTTCGGTACGGCGGTAGAGGCCTTTTTGCAGGCGCCGGGCAAGCAGCCGGCGGCGCAACTGGCCCTCTTGCGCAAGATGTACAGGCAGTGGCCGTTTTTCAGCACCTTGCTCTCGAACATGGACATGGTGCTCGCCAAAAGCGACCTGGCCCTGGCCTCGCGCTACAGCGAACTGGTGCAGGATGCCCGCTTGCGCAAGAAAGTGTTCACCGCCATCGATCAAGAATGGCACCGCACCGCCGACGCCATCACGCGCATCACCGGCGAAAAGCAGCGCCTGGCCGGCAACACCGCCTTGGCGCGCTCCATCAAACACCGCTTCCCTTACATCGACCCGCTGCACCACCTGCAAGTCGAATTGGTGCGCCGCTGGCGCGCAGGGCAGGGCGATGAGCGTGTGCAGACGGGTATCCACATCTCCATCAACGGGATTGCGGCGGGGTTGCGCAATACCGGGTGAGGCCACTGCCAGCGCCGGGGCGCTGGCAAGCTGCGCCTCAGCAAGCGGGAAGATCCAGGTTCTTGTTGAGCGCATCCACCGTGCCCAACAGCTTGAGCCAGTAGGACGGCAGAGCGCCGGCATTGGTGGTGAAGTTGATGGGCTGCTCGGTGGCGTACACCACGCCGGTGTTGTTGCGCGCCCGGTTGGCGGTTTTCATGGTGTCCTGCATGCTGGTGCAAGAAACGGCCCCATGCACCAGCATGGCCTGCGCGGAATTGGCCCGGTTATAGACCCAGGTGTTGGCGGATTGCTGCGGATCGACGTTTTGGTAGGCCGAAGCATTGCCCTCAAAGGTGACCAAGGTGTCGGCCGTTGTGGCGTAGGTGGCATCGGGGTAGGTGCCCGGATCACCGATCACGATCGCCGCGGGTTTTTTGTCCTTGATGTAGCTGTAGAGCCCCGCATAAAACGCCTGCCGGTTGCTGCCCGTGGCCATTTCTGAAAGGAAGAATCCATCCAGATTGGGGTAGAGCTCCAGGTATTTGTCGATCGTGGTTTTGATGTCGGCTTCAGAGCGCGTGCCGCTGCCATAGGCGGTGGCCACATAAGCCACCACCTTGCGGTTGGTGCCGGTATCCTTGAAAGCCTTGATGGCGGTGGCCAGGTCGCTCACCACCGTGGAAGTGGCGGTGAGGGCGCCGTTGCTGGGGTTGGCGATGGCTGTGATCTTGACCGCTGGGTAGCTGACGGCGCTGGTCTTCAAGGTGTCCCACGGCGAATCCTTGCCGGCGGCAAAGTTCGCAGGCACCAGCATTTCCAGCGGGGTGTGGCTGGGGCGCAGGTACAGCGTGAGGGTGTCAATGGTCGATTCGGTGTTGCTGGTGACCGTGGCAAGCACCTTCAGAAGCCCAGGTGCGGTGCCTTGCAGCATGGAGGTGGCCGCACCACCCAAGGTG
Source organism: uncultured Simplicispira sp. (assembly GCA_964599265.1). Classification (GTDB taxonomy): domain Bacteria; phylum Pseudomonadota; class Gammaproteobacteria; order Burkholderiales; family Burkholderiaceae_C; genus Simplicispira. The sequence goes on from CAZRFF010000030.1 coordinate 11,471, forward strand.
GTGGGGGCCGTGGGTGCCAAGCTGGCACTGGATGCTGTCTGGAGTACGACGGGGGTTCCGTTGGGCGCGGTGGCTCCGTTGATGCGGACGCTGACCTGCAAGGTGACAGGTGTATTGACGTCGTACACGTTGTTCGCCTCCACCGGGCTGGTAAAGCTGACCTGTACCGGACCGGGTGGGGGCGGGGACGGCGGCTGCACGGGAGGGGTTTTGTCGGTCCCGCCACCGCAACCCGCCAGAACGGCGCTGATAACCAGCAGGGATGAGGCTAGGCGAATGGGGGTGCAAGGCTTGGTGCGCATACGATCTCCATGGGATTCACGGACGTTGGAATTTTGGATGATTGTCCACTGGGCGCCGCATTCGCCAAGCGGGTTTTTGGGCTGAAAACACCCTGTTGTTGTATCGATTGGTGTGGGCCCGCTTGCATACCATTGCGGACATGCGATCCACCCTCCGCCCCTTTTTGGCTTTGCTGGCTGTGGCATGGTTGGCCGGCTGCGGCACCCTGGATGTGCCACGCGCCGACAATTACCCTGCCACAGGGCAGAAAAAAGCGCGCGCCGTGCACCATTGGGACGTGTTGGCCAATGACGTGGCCACCCGGGTGTCGGAAAAAATCGCCGATTGGCCCCAGGGCGAACACCCGATCTACGTCACCGTGCCGGATGGGGCCAGTTTCAATCAAGGCTTTTTAAAGCTCCTGCGCGTGCGTTTGCTGGACCGGGGGGTGGCGGTGTCTGCCGTGCCCACGGAGGTCGAGCTGTGGGTGCAAAACCAGGTCGTGCACCACGAAGCCAACGCGCCTGCCAAATTACCCCTTCCCCTGCCGCTGACCGCATTGGGCGCTGGTATCGGCGTCTGGCGCGATTGGGATGTGCACTACTACGACCGTACCCTGCTGCCAGGTGTGGCAACGGCCATCGGCCTGGGCGTGGGCTTGACCATGGATGTCATGCAGCTCTACACACAAGGTGCCGCCGCCGGCGGGCCCACACGCACCGAGGTGCTGGTCACCACATCACTCAAAACCAAAGACCGCTACCTGACGGGCACGGCCGACATGTACTACATCGAGCGCCCCGACGCCGCCCTGTACCAGCCCCCGCCACCGGCGCCCCCCCCTGTGCCCGTCAAAACCTGGAAAGTCGTCACGCCATGAAACGCTCTTTGGCCCTGGGCCTGTTGCTGGCGGCTGCCCTGGCCGTGCCGGGCTGCGCCAGCTACTACTACGGTGACAGGGGCGGCCCTGCGGTGCGCACCGATGTGCTGCAGGCCAATTACCAAGCCGTGGACAAGCTGCTGGAAACGGCGCCGCTGGATGCGCGCCGCAGCGTGCTGGTGGCGACCCTGGTCAATGTGGACAAACTGCATGAATCCTCGCGCCTGGGGCGCATTTTTTCGGAGCAGATCGCGGGGCGTCTGGTGCAGCGGGGTGTGCCCGTGGCCGAGGTGCGCCTGCGCGACCAGTTGGCCTTGCAGCCGGGGCAAGGGGAGCTGCTGCTCTCGCGCGAGCTGCGCGAAGTGAGCCAGGCGCACGATGCCCAGGCCGCGGTGGTGGGCACCTACGCCGTATCGGGGGCCATGGTGTACGTGAGCCTCAAGCTGGTGAACCCGCTGGGCAACCAGGTGGTGGCGGCCAGCGATTACGCCCTGCCCATGGACGAAAATCTGCGTGGCTTGCTGCAGGGGCGGTGATGACGCCTCACCCAACAGCGGTCAGTGCAGCATCAGCGCGCCAGCGTTCTTGCTCTTGCCGGCGCGGGCCGGGGGGTTGCACAGGCCGCAGGTGTAGTGGCGGTTTTCGTACAACTCGGTCACGAACATGCCGTGGCATTGGGCGCATTTGGTGCGGGTCAGCATGCCAGCGTCCACAAATTTCACCAAACGCCATGCGCGGGTGAATGACAGCAACGGCTCCACTTGGGCGGTGGCGATCTGCTCGGTATAGAGGCGGTAGGCCTTGGTGAGCTGATCGACCGGCTCCAGGGCGATGCCCTTGGACAGGTATTCGTA
>CAZRFF010000031.1:0-13357 GCA_964599265.1 uncultured Simplicispira sp.
GGGGGGGCGTAGGCGTCGGCTTTGTGGCGTGCCTTGCCTGGGCGGGGTGCGCTGCCTGTGTGCGTGGCGGGGGGCGTCTCGCGGGCGGTGGTGCGCTCCCAAATGTCCAGCAGGTCGCGGGCATCGAGTTGGGCCAGGGTGGCGAGTTCGCCCAGCAATTGGCGTTTGAGCGCGCCGTCGGGCAGGGGGCTCCACAGGGTGCGGGCGTGGCTGGCCATGAGGGCGCGCCCTTCGCCCGTGCCCAGATCGCAGCCTTCGCCAGCGGCCTCGACCAGAAAGCGGCTGAGCGGCAGCGCGTCGCCCACGTGGCGGGCAAAGGCGTCGGCCCCGTAGGCGCGGATGAAGCTGTCGGGGTCGTGCTCGGTGGGCAGGAACAAGAATTTGATGGCGCGGGTGTCGCTGGCGTAGGGCAGGGCGGCGTCCAGGGCCTTGCGTGCCGCGCGGCGGCCTGCGGCGTCGCCGTCAAAGCTGAACACCACCTGGTCGGTGAAGCGGAAAAGCTTGTGTATGTGCTCGGCCGTGCACGCCGTGCCCAGCGTGGCCACGGCGTTGGGGTAGCCCAGTTGCGCCAGGGCCACCACGTCCATGTAGCCCTCGGTGACCAGTGCGTAGCCCTGTTCGCGGATGGCCTGGCGCGCTTCAAACAGGCCGTAGAGTTCGCGGCCCTTGTGGAAGACCGGGGTTTCGGGGGAGTTGAGGTATTTGGGCTTGTCGTCGCCCAGCACGCGCCCGCCAAAGCCTACGCATTCGCCCTTGACGTTGCGGATGGGGAACATGATGCGGTCGCGGAAGCGGTCGTAGCGTTTGCCGTCTTCCTCGTTCACGATCACCAGGCCGGATTCTTCGAGCAGGGGGCTGTCGTATTCAGGAAACACGCTGGCCAGGCTGCGCCAGCCCTCGGGGGCATAGCCCAGGCCGTAGTGTTTGGCTACGGCGCCTGAAACACCCCGGCCTTTGAGGTAGGCGATGGCGTGCGGTGCGGTTTTGAGGTGCTGGCGGTAGGCCTCTGCGGCCTGGTCGAGCACATCGTTCAGGGTGGCTTGCTTTTTGCGGGCTGCAGCGGCGCGTTCGCGCTCCTGGGGGGAGACCTCTTCTTGCGGCACCGTCAGGCCTACGCCCTGGGCCAGTTCTTGCACCGCCTCCACAAAGCCCATGCCCGCGTGTTCCATGAGAAAGCCGATGGCGTTGCCGCTTTTGCCGCAGCCAAAGCAGTGGAAGAATTGCTTGGAGGGGCTGACGCTGAACGAAGGGGATTTTTCGCCATGGAATGGGCACAGGCCCATGAAGTTGGCGCCGCCTTTTTTGAGCTGCACGTAGCGCCCGACGACCTCGACCACGTCGACGCGCGAGAGCAGTTCCTGGATGAAAGATTGGGGGATGGACACCCGGCTATTTTGAACGATAGCGTTGGGTCACGTCCTCTCAGCCGGGCTTGCGGCCGCGCACGCGCACGATGACGTCCACCTCCGCCATTTCCAGCCCCTCGGCGAGCACGGGCAGGCCGCTCACCTGGAGCTGGCCGGGCGGCAGGTCGTGCACCTCGCCGGTGTCGATGTTGTAGACGTGGTGGTGTGCGTGGGTGTTCGAGTCGTAGATGGTGGCTTCGCCGTCCATCAGCAGTTCGCGCAGCAGGCCGTGCCGCACGAAGGTTTGCAGCGTGCCGTAAACGGTGGCGCGCGAGATGCCCGCCAGGCGCTCGTGCGCGGCGGCCAGCACCTGCTCGGCCGTCATGTGCACGGGGCCGCGCAGCAGCACCTCGCCGATGGCCAGGCGCTGCAGCGTGGGCAGCACACCGGCCTCGCGCAGGCGTTCGTACAGGGGGCCGGAAGCGGTTGTCTCCATGGTCTTGTTCTCTCTTTCCGTGCGCAACGGGTAATGGCCTGCTTATTTGTCGAACGGCTGTGGGCGCGGCGTTTTGTCGCTCGACGGCGGCAGCGTGGGCAGCACGAACTTGGGCTGGTCGCCGGTCAGCGTCTTGAGGAAGGCCACGATTTTGGCATTTTCGTCGTCGCTGAAGGTGCGGCCCAACTGGATGCGGCCCATGGTGTCCACGGCCTGCGCCAGCGTGTCGGCGGCGCCGTCGTGGAAGTAGGGGTAGGTCAGCTCCACGTTGCGCAGCGTGGGCACCTTGAAGTTGAAGCGGTCGGCGTCCTTGCCGGTGACGGCCGAGCGGCCCTGGGCGCCGACCGTGTCCTTGTAGGGCTCGACGATGCCCATCTTCTGGAACGAGTTGCCGCCCACGGCGGGGCCGTTGTGGCAGGCCACGCAGCCGCTGTTCTTGAAGAGCTGGTAGCCAGCGATTTCGTCCTTGGTCAGCGCGGTCTTCTTGCCCTGCAGCCACTGGTCGAAGCGCGAATTGGGCGTGACCAGCGTTTCCTCGAACGCGGCGATGGCCTTGGTGACCTGTTCGATGTCGATGGGTTCCTTCTTGAACGCCTTCTTGAACTCATCGCGGTAGGCCGGGATGGAGGCCAGCATGTCGATGGCCAGCTCGTGCGTGAAGGCCATCTCGCCGGGGTTGGCGATGGGGCCGCCGGCCTGCTCGCGCAGGTCCTTGGCGCGGCCGTCCCAGAACTGGGCCAGGTTCAGGCTGGAGTTGAGCACCGTGGGCGAGTTGATGGGGCCCTTCTGCCAGTTGTGGCCGATCGAGGTTTTGAGGTTGTCGCTGCCGCCCATGCTCAGGTTGTGGCACGAGTTGCAGGAGATGAAGCCCGAGCGCGACAGGCGTGGGTCGAAGAACAGCTTTTTGCCCAGTTCCGCCACCGCAGGGTTCGTGACCTTGGCGGGCTTGATGGGGGAAATGGGCTCCTTGTCAGCGGCCTGTAGCGGGCCGGCGGCCAGCAGTGCCAGGGCGGCGGCCGTAAGGGTGGTCATGAGGGGGTGCGATCTTGTTTTCATCGTGGTGACTCCATGGTGGAACCCGCCTTGGACTGAGTCCAGGCGGTAGACTCATTTCATACCATATCAACGATATGGTTATTGATTTGTATCAACGCTATAGTCCATCAGCCGCCCACCGGAGAACCCTTCATGACGAGCATCTACGACCAGAATCTGCCCCGCACGCAAGCCAATTTCACGCCCCTGTCCCCGCTGGGTTTCATCGAACGCACGGCCGAGGTCTATCCCGACCGCCTGGCCATCGTGCACGGCGGCCTGCGCCAGACCTGGAGCCAGACCTACGCCCGCTGCCGCCAGCTCGCCAGCAGCCTGCGCCGGGCCGGCATAGCCAAGAACGATACCGTGGCCGTGATGCTGCCCAATACCCCGCCTATGGTGGAAGCGCACTTCGGCGTGCCCATGGCCGGCGCCGTGCTCAATGCCATCAACACCCGGCTGGATCCCGAGGCCATCGCCTTCATGCTGGACCATGGCGAGGCCAAGGCCGTGATCGTGGATCCGGAATTCGCCCCCACCATGGCCCGGGCGCTGGCGCTGCGCCAGTCCACCGCGCCGCTTTTGCTCATCGACGTGGAAGACGCGGTGTACGGCCCCGCCGCCCAGCGCATCGGCACCCAGACCTACGAGGCCTTCGTGGCCGCTGGTGACCCGGATTTCGCCTGGGAGCTGCCGGCCGACGAATGGGACGCGATTGCGCTCAACTACACGTCAGGCACCACTGGCAACCCCAAGGGCGTGGTCTACCACCACCGCGGGGCCTACACCAACGCCATCAGCAATGTGCTGGAGTGGGACATGCCCAAGCACGCCGTCTATCTGTGGACGCTGCCCATGTTCCACTGCAACGGCTGGTGTTTTCCGTGGACGCTGGCGGCGCGTGCCGGCGTCAACGTCTGCCTGCGCCGGGTCGATGCGCAGGCGATTTTTGATGCCATGCGCAACCACGGCGTGACGCACTACTGCGGCGCACCCATCGTGCACGGTCTGCTGGTCAATGCCCCAGCGGCGATGAAGGAAGGGGTGCCCGCCAGCATCAAGGCCATGGTGGCCGGCGCTGCACCGCCAGCTTCGATGATCGAGGGCATGGAAACCATGGGCTTTGACCTGACCCACGTCTATGGCCTGACCGAGGTCTATGGCCCGGCCACCGTCTGTGCCCAGCACACGGCGTGGAATGGTTTGGACATCGGCGAGCGCGCTGCGCTCAACGCGCGCCAGGGCGTGCGCTACCACCTGCAGCGCTCGGCCCAGGTGCTGGACCCCGAAACCATGGTCCCCGTGCCCGTGGACGGCCAGACCATGGGCGAGATCATGTTCCGCGGCAACATCACCATGAAGGGCTACCTGAAGAACCCGCAGGCGACCGAGGAGGCGTTCCGCGGCGGGTGGTTCCACAGCGGCGACCTGGCCGTGCAGTACCCCGACGGCTATATCAAGATCAAGGATCGCAGCAAGGACATCATCATCTCGGGCGGCGAAAATATCTCGTCCATCGAGGTGGAAGACGTGCTCTACCGCCACCCCGACGTGCTGGCGGCCGCCGTGGTCGCCAAGCCCGACGCCAAGTGGGGCGAGACGCCCTGCGCTTTTGTGGAGCTGAAGGCGGGTGCCTACACCACGGTGGAAGACATCGTCGCGCACTGCAAGAAGCACCTGGCCGGCTTCAAGGTACCGCGTGCCGTGGTGTTTGGCGAACTGCCCAAGACCAGCACTGGCAAGATCCAGAAGTTCGAGCTGCGCAAGCAGGCCGGATCGGCGGCGGCGATCGATGTCTGATTACTATTAAATTTATAGCTGTTAGCGCTTATCTGGAAAGCGTTGTGGCGATTTTTAGCTAAAAACGCCCAGGCCGCTGAGCATCACTACCAGGATGAGCAGCGGCGTTACCCAGCGCAGCAGCAGCACCAGTGCGCGGGCCAGCGCGCCGTTGTCCAGCTGGCCGTGGTTGGACAGCGCCGCGCCAAAGGCCTTGGCGCCCCAGACCCAGCCGACGAAGAGGGCGATGGCGATGCCGCCGATCGGCATCAGCAGGTTGGACGAGAGCCAGTCGGCCCAGTCGAACAGCGTGCGCCCGCCGGGCTGAAAGCCCGCCAGCGTGCTCTGGCTGAGCGCGCAGCCGGAGCCCAGCAGCATCAGCAGGGCCAGCGTCAGCAGCGTGGCGCTGCGCCGCGACAGCCCCAGGCGCTCGTGCAGGATGACGACCGGCACCTCCATGATGGACAGCATGGCACCGGTGGCGGCAATCGCCGTGAGCACGAAAAACGCCGCCAGCAGCACCTGCCCGCCAGGGATTTGCGCGAACACGGCGGGGATGGTGATGAACACCAGCGATGGGCCGGCCTCGGGCGCAAAGCCAAAGCTGAACACCGCCGGGAAGATGGCCATGCCGGCGAGCAGCGACACCGACAGGTCGGCCAGCATCACACGCACGGCGGTGGCGGGGATGTTCTGCTCCGGCGTGAAGTAGCTGCCGTAGGTCATCATCGTGCCCATGCCGATGGACAGCTTGAAGAACGCCAGCCCCAGCGCGGTCAGCACCACGGCAGGGGTGATCTTGTGCCACTCAGGCTGGAACAGAAAGGCCAGCGCCTGGCCCCGGCCCGGCAGCGTCAGGCTGTATACGCACAGCAGCACCAGCAGCACGAAGAGCAGCGGCATCAGCCGCTTGGTCAGGCCCTCGATGCCCTTGGTCACGCCCAGCAGCAAGATGGCGCTGATGAAGACGAGTACGCCCCATTGCCACAGCACGGATTGCAGCGGCGAGCCGATCAGCGCATTGAACGTCGCCTGCGTCTGCACTGGATCACTGGAGAGCAGGCTGCCCGACAGCGCCTTGGCGACGTAGGCGAAGACCCAGGCGACGACCTCGGAATAAAACGACAGGATGAGAAAGGCGGCAGCCACGCCGGCGGCCCCGATCAACCACCAGGGCACGCGCGAGGTGGCTGGCGTGAGCTGGCGCAGCGCACTGATGGGATTGGCGCGCGCCTGGCGGCCGATGGCGATCTCGGCCACCATCACCGGCAGGCCGACAAAGAGCGTGGCCAGCAGGTAGACGAGCAGAAAGCCGGCGCCGCCGTTGGCGCCGGTGAGCGAGGGGAATTTCCAGATATTGCCCAGGCCGACGGCCGAGCCCAGCGTGGCGGCGAGGACGCCGAAACCGGAGGTGAAACCGCCGCGCGCAGCAGGGGTGGGGGCGCTGGTGGTGGGTGCAGAGCTTTGTGTGCTCATTTTTCGATAGCTGTTGGCGCGCGGGGGTGTTGCGCGGGGGGCCTATTTTGCCTTAAATCTATCGTGGCATGGGGTTTACCCTTGGCCCTGCACTGGCCCTGGGCGCCCATCTTCGACCACAAAGCGTGCCAATGGGTGGATGGGGCTGTCGGCCAGCAAAGGGTCGCTGACCGCGTACAGGGTGGTGTTCCATCGCTGGGGGGTGATGTCCGCCAGGCCAAAACCGCGCTCATCGCAGCGTGCCAATAGCACATGCGGGTTATGGCGGGCAATGGTATCTACCTTGGCCTGTGTGGTGCCTGCGTGCGAGCTGATCGAGGTGCCGCAAAACTCGCTGGCCAGAACGCTGGACGTGGAGTTGCCGGGCTCGGCCAGGATGCGGCACACGTAGTTTTGGTGGATGTCGCCACCCAAAAATACCGTGTTGCGCTGGGGGTGGTGTTGCAGGGTTTGCAAGAGCCGCTCGCGTGCGGCAGGGTAGCCGTCCCAGGTGTCGGTGCTGCGCAGGCCCGATGGGTAGTAGCGCGGGGCGAACAGGGTTTGCTGTGCGATGACGCTCCAGCGTGCCGGCGTTTGCGCCAACTGGCCCGCCAGCCAACGCTCTTGCGCAGTACCCAGCAGGCTGCGCTGGGGGGCGCTCCACGCGGAGCAGTCGGCGGGGCGTACGCTGCTGGCGCCACTGCTGCCCTCCGGGCGGCAGGCCTGCCAGTCGCGGTACTGGCGGGTGTCCAGCACCTGGATGCGCGCCAGCTGCCCCCAAGCCAGGCTGCGATACGCCTGCAAGTGCGGCAGGCCCCGCGCCAGGCTGCTGGCACGCAGGGGCATGTTTTCGTAAAACGCTTGCCAAGCGGCCAGGCGTTTTTCCAAGAAAACAGGGGTAGTGCCACCCTGGCCACGTTCTGCGGCCCAGTCGTTTTCTACTTCGTGGTCGTCCCAGGTCACCACCCAGGGGCAGGCGGCGTGCGCGGCTTGCAATTGCGGGTCGCTTTTGTGCAAGGCGTAGCGGTCGCGGTAGTCCTGCAGGGTGCGGGCATGGCGCAGGCTGTGCACGCGTGCCAGGCCGGTGCTGTCTTTGGGGCTGGCGTATTCGTAGATGTAGTCGCCCAAAAACAGCACCAAGTCAGGCGCCATTTCCGCCACGTGGTGCCAGGCTGCATAGTGGCCATGCTCCCAGCGTTGGCAAGAGGCAAAAGCCAAGCGCAGGCGCTGGGGGGTGTTGCCTGGGGCGGGTGCCGTGCGGGTGCGGCCTATGGCGCTCACGGCGTCGCCCAGCATGAAGCGGTAGTAGTACCAGCGGCTGCTTACCAGGCCCTGCACCTCGACGTGCACGCTGTGCCCGGCGGCAGGCAAGGCCTGGGCCTGGCCGCGCTGTACCAGGTGACGAAAGTGCACATCGTGCGCCAGTTCCCAATGCACGGTGAGCGGGGGCAGTGCCTCGCTGGCATGGGCGCTCAGCAAGCGCGTCCATAGCACCATGCCGTCCGGGTGGGGGTCGCCGCTGGCCACGCCCAAGGCAAAGGGGTTGTGCTGCAGACGGACGGTGGCCCAGGCCCAGCGGGGCAGTTGTGTGGCGGTGGCTGCCGCACTGGCGCGCAGCAAAAAAAAGCGGCGGTCGGATGAAAACATGGCGGGGAAAGGGTTTGTCCCAGTGGGGCGCACAGGCGCCTTGGACACCTGGCGGGGCATTGTGCGCGTAAACTGGGTGTTATCGGTTGTAACCAGGGACTTTGATGGCACAGGCAGGCCAATGGGGTGCGGTGGCGGCACGCACGGGCGGCAGCATGCGCAGGCGCACGCTGCTGGCCGGGGCCGCCCTGGGCGCCTTGGCGGGTGGTCGTGCCCGAGCCCGGGCCGCAGCTACCGTGCTGCATGTTCTGGCCTGGCCGGGGTATGCCGATGCCGATTGGGTGGCAGACTTTGAAGCGCGCCACAACGCCAAAGTGGAAGTGACCACCGTCGGTTCAGACGACGTGCTGCGCGCCCGCCTTGCCGATGCGCAAGGCCCCGGGTATGACGTGGTGGCCGCCAATACGGTAGAGCTCGCAGCGCTGCTGGCGCGGGGCGATTTGGCGCCCCTGTCCATCCACGACATCCCCAACGTCGCACGCCAATTGCCGCGGTTCCGCCAACCCATCGCAGGCACTGCGCAGGCCGGGGTGGTGTACGCCGCGCCCTTCACCTACTCCGAAATGGGTCTGATTTACGACCGCACGCAGTGGGGGGATACGGCGCCGCAATCCCTCTCTGCGCTGTGGGATGGGCGCTGGCAGGGCAAGGTGCTGGCGTACGATGGCAGCAGCCACGCCTTTTCGTTGGCCGCCATGCAGCGTGGTTTGCCGCCATTTCAAATTGCCGAAGCGCAGTTTGTGCCCCTGGCGCGCCATTTGGTGCAATTGCGGCGCAATCTGCTGTCGTTCTACAACCTGCCTGAAGAAGCGGTGGAGCTGTTTCGCCGCCACCGGTGCGCTCTCATGCATGCCAATTACGGACAGCAGCAGTTCAAGCAGATGCGCGATGCGGGGCTGAACGTGGGTTACGTGGTGCCACGCGAAGGCGCCCTGGCCTGGCTGGACAGCTGGGCCATTTTGCGCCGTTCGGCGCAGCCCGCATTGGCAGCGCAGTGGATCAACCACATGCTCAGCCCCGAAGTGGGCCGCGAGCTCACGCGCCGCCAAGGCCTGGCCAACACGCTGGAAGAGCCCGCCGCGCTGGACGCAGGCAGCCTGCTGGGCCCCCTGGTGTGGCTGGCACCGGTAGAAGATGGCGCCCGGCGCGGGCGTCTGTGGCAGCGCATTGTGGCCGGTGACCGGCCGGAGCGGTTCTGATGCGCACCAGCATGGGCCAACGCCTGGGCTGGCTGCTGGCCAGTTTTGGCGTGCTGGCGGCCCTGGCCTTGGGCGGTTTCGCCTACACCGCAGCGCGCGACATGATGCAAGAGCGTGCGCAAAACACCTTGCTGCGCACGGCGCGGGTGCTGTCGGTGCAGTTGCAAACGGGCTTTGACAGCGTAGGGCGTGATGCCACGGTGCTTGCCTATCTGGTGGCCAGCCAATTGCCGCAGAGTGCGCAGCAAGGCGTGTCTTTGCCAGCGCCCACCCAGCAGGTGCTGACCGATGCCTTTCGCGCAATGCTGCAGGCACGGCCGGCGTATACGCAAATCCGTTACATTGCCCTGGCACAGCATGGCCTGGAACAGGTGCGCCTGCAGCGCGCGCCCAGCGGCGCCATAGAGCGCACGCCCGATGCCCAGTTGCAAGAAAAAGCCCATTTCCCCTTCGTGTTTGAGACGGCGCTTTTGCGCAGTGGCGCCGTGTACCTGTCCGATTTTGGTACCAACCACGAAGACCCCCAGCCCCCTTCAGACCAAGCCTTGTACAGCGCCGCCGCCCCTGTTTTCCAAGGGGGTGCTGTGGTCGGCGTGCTGGTGGTGCGCATTGATGCCAACACGTTCCTGGAGCGCATCAGCGGCGGCCTGCCGCAGCCCTACGGTTTGTATCTGACCAACCGTTGGGGCGATTATTTGGTGCACCCAGACCGCAGCAAGGCTTTTGGCTTTGAACGGGGTGACCGTGTGCTGGTGCAGGACGAATTTGCGGGCACTGCCCCCCTGCTGGATGGTTCTGGCAAAGAAAAAATATGGGTTCAAACAGCCCCCGATGGTGCTGCCTTGGCATTGGCTTTTGTGCGTGTGCCGTATGGGAGCACGGAGGGTGGCCGCTTCTTTCTGATAGGGTTGTCAGAGCCCATGGATGCCGTCAATGCCGATGTGCGCGAATTGGGTGGTGATCTGGGCAAAATGCTGGCCGTGTTGGCGCTGGCAGCCCTGGTGCTGGCCGCCTGGGTGTCGCGCATCGTCACCAGTCCCCTGCGCCAGCTCACCCGTGCGGCCGAAGCTTTTTCGAAGGGCCGCGCCCATGGGGCTTTACCGGTGATGCGCCAGGATGAACTGGGCGACCTGGCGCGGGGTTTCAGCGACATGGAAGAGCAAATCCAGCGCCAGATGTACGAGCTCAACAGCAGCCGCGACGCCATGGCCCACCTGGCGCACCATGACCCACTGACGGGCTTGGCCAACCGGCGTTTGTTCGAGCAAAACCTGGAGCAGGCCCTGGAGCGCGCCCAGCGCAGTGGCCGTGCCCTGGCCCTGGTGTTTGTGGATCTGGACCAATTCAAATCCATCAACGACCAGTTGGGCCATACCACGGGCGACGCAGTATTGCAGGCAGCCGCCCAAGCCATCCAGGGTGCGGTGCGCCAGGTGGACAAGGTGGCCCGCCTGGCGGGTGACGAATTCACCGTGCTGTGCGAAAACGTCGACAACGAAGAAGGCGCCTTGCAGGTGCTGGACAAGCTGCACCAGGCGTTTGAGCAGCCCTTGCTGGTGCAAGGCCACCCCATGCGCATCCGGGCCAGCATGGGTGTGAGCCTGTTCCCGCGTGATGGCGACAATGCCCGCATCCTGCTGGCCAGCGCCGACGCGGCCATGTACCGTGCCAAGGGCTTGCGCAGCACCTGGTAGGGTGCTGCGCAGCGGCGGGTTTCAATCGCCCATGACCACTCCCTCGCGGCGCGGGTCGGCCCCGCCCAGCCACAGGGGCTTGCCGTGGGCTTGGCCGCGTGTGATGGCTTGCAGGCCGCTGGTCATGTTCATCTCGCGCACCTCGGCGCCGCGTTCGCGCAGGGCTTGCACGGTGTTGGGGGTAAAGCGCTTTTCTTCCAGCAGGGTGGGGCCGCCCACCGATCCGAAATTGGGCAGATCGATGGCCTTTTGCGGTGTCAGACCCCACTGCAGCACGCCATACAAGGTTTTGGCCGTGTAGTGGATGATGAGCGCGCCGCCGGGGCTGCCTGCACTCATGAGCACTTGGCCCGTGGCTTTGTCCAGCACCAGCGTGGGCGCCATGGAAGAGCGCGGGCGTTTGCCAGGCTCCACGCGGTTGGCAATTTTCTGGCCCTTGGCATCCTGGGGTGCAAAGCTGAAATCGGTCAACTCGTTGTTGAGCATGAAGCCTTGCACCATCTGGCGTGCGCCAAAAGCGTCTTCAATGGTGGTCGTCATGGCCAGGGCGTTGCCTTTGCCATCGACGATGCTGATGTGGCTGGTGCCGTACTCGGGCTGCTCGGGCATGGGGGCGTAGCTGGTGCGCACAGCGCCGGGCTGGCCGGCGGGTGCGGTCTTCATGCTTTGTGGGCCGATGAGGCGCGCGCGCTGCGCCAGGTACTGCGGGTCCAGCAGGCCCATCCAGTCGCCGCCGGGGGCAGCCACAAAATCGGGGTCGGCCACGTACAGCGCGCGGTCGGCAAAAGCCAGGCGCGAGGCCTCGGCATACAGGTGCAGCCAATCGGCACTGGGCGTCGGGCCCTGCAGGCCGTCTTGCAAGGGCAGGGTGGCGGCGGGGGGGTGGTCGAGCATGCCCAAAATCTGCCCCACGGCAATGGCCCCCGAACTGGGGGGCGGAAAGCCGCACAGGCGCAGCTCGCGTTCGCGCACACGCCAGTCGTGGCACAGGGCCTGGCGCTCGCGGGGCTGGTAGCTGGCCAGGTCCTGCAGTGTCATGCGGCCTGGGTTGGTGGGGTGGTTCTGCACCTTTTGCACAATGGCCTGGGCCACCGCGCCCTGGTGCAGCGCGCCGCTCCCCTGCGCGGCAATCTGGCGCAGCACGGCGGCCAGGGTGGGGTTGCGCAGCACATGGCCCACGGGCCAGGGCTCACCTTTGGCGTCAAAAAAATAAGCAGCCGCCACGGGGTCGAGCTTGAGGTATTTGTCACCTTGCACCAGGGCGTGCAGGCGCTGGCTGACCTTGAAGCCCTGCTCGGCCAGGGTGATGGCCGGCTGGAACAAGCTGGCCCAGGGCAGCTTGCCGTGCTGGCGGTGGGCCATCTCCAGCATGCGCACCGTCCCCGGCACACCCACCGAACGGCCGCCCACCACCGCAGTGTGGAATTCCAGGGGCTTGCCATCGGCGCCTAGAAAGAGTTTTTCATCGGCCGCCGCCGGGGCGGTTTCGCGCCCGTCAAAGGCCTGTACGCGCTGGCCATCGGAGTGCAGCAAAAATGCGCCGCCGCCAATGCCGCTCGATTGCGGCTCCACCAGCGTGAGCACCATTTGAACCGCAATGGCGGCATCCACGGCAGAACCCCCGGCCTTGAGGATTTGGTAGCCCGCATCGGTGGCCAGCGGGTTGGCTGCGGCCACGGCAAAACGCCCGGTCGCCCAGCCGGGTTTGGCGTTGTAGCCCGAGCTGCCTTCGGGCTGGTCGGGGACGGCGTACTGGAAGTTACTTTGGTGCGCGCAGGCCGCCAGGAGGGCAGCCAGGGCCATGCTGCCCAAGCGGGCCAGGGGAGTGAGGGGCATGGGGTGTCTCCAAACGAAAGGAGGCCCATGCTACGCCCAAATCGGGCATGGGGTTTTTAAGACGCCACCACCCGGTTCTTGCCCGAACGTTTGGCCAGGTACATGCCCTGATCGGCGCGGCGGATGGCGTCGGTGGGGGTTTCGCTGGGGGTGAGCTGAGCCACGCCGGCGCTGAAGGTGATGAGGATTTTTTCGTTGTTGCGCATGAAAAAGCGCGTGGTCAATTCGCGCTGCAGGCGCTGCATGGCCTCCACGCCCTGTTCCTGGGCGGTGTCGGGCAGGAGGATGACGAATTCTTCGCCGCCATAGCGGGCCAGTTGGTCTTGCGGGCGCATCACTTCGCGCACCACCTGGGCCAGGTGCACCAGGGCGGCATCGCCCGTGTCGTGGCCCAGGCGGTCGTTGATCTGCTTGAAGTTGTCCACGTCCAGCAAGGCCACGCACAGTGGGGCATCGGCGCGCCGCGAGCGGGCCAGCTCGCGGTCAAACACTTCGTCCAACCCCTTGCGGTTGAGCGAACCGGTCAGCGGGTCGTGCCGCGCCTGGGCGCTGGCTTTGTCCAGCTCTTGCTGCATGCGCTCCATTTCAGTCTGCTTGAGCTGGGTGCGCTCGCGCAGGTCGGTCAGCTCGGCATGGGCCAGGCGCGATTCCAGCGCCACATTGCGCGTGGCGCCCACCACCTCGCGCAGCACGGGGGTGATGTCCTCAATGCGCGTGGCCTGGGCGATTTGTTCGGCGCAGCGCTCCATCTGGCTTTGGTAGCTGCTGCTCGATTCGGTCATGGCCGAGAGGCGTTCGATGAAGGTGGCCAGCATGGCCTTCATTTGCTCCTGCGCCTCGACCATGCGGCCCTTGGCCTCGGTCTGCTTG
>CAZRFF010000032.1:0-2028 GCA_964599265.1 uncultured Simplicispira sp.
CCACTACCTGCGCGTGCCGGTGCACAGCGCCCCGGGCCTGGAGGCCGTGGCCGCGCTGCTGCAGCGCCAGGGCGTGCCCGTGCAGCGTGTCGAATGGATGGCGGGCCATGCCGACGCCGCGCGCCAGGTGCTGGTGCTGACCGGCGAAGCCCCCCAAGGCACGCTGGACCTGGCCGTGCACGCGCTGCAGGCCCTGCCCGAGGTGGCGGGCCCCTGCGTGCAGTGGCGCGTGGAACCGCTGGCGGGCTGATCCCGCTGGGCCATGGGCGCGACAAAGACCCTGGGCCATCCGCGCATGGCGCTGCTGGGCTTTGCCGTGGCCGTATTGGCCTACAACGCGCTGGCCCTGCCCCAGCAGGCCACGGGGAAAAGGCCTGGGAAGGGATGGGACTAAGCCCCTGCGGCACCAAAACGCCGCGCGGCGATTTCGAGCAAACCGTCAAAAATCAGGTTTTCCACCAGCTCAAACGGGCGCACCATGCTGGGCGCCATCTTCCAGCCAGCGCCGCCCGTCATCATGCACAGCGGCGCCTGGCCGCATTGCTGCAGCAGGTGCTGGTAGACGCGCTCCACCGCACCCGCGATGGCATAGGTGCCGCCGCTGGTGAGGGCGTCGCTGGTGTTGGTGGGAAAGGGCTTGACCTCGCCGGTGGGCACATGCAGGCCGGCCGTGCCAGACTCCAGCGCACGCAGCATGATGCCGTGGCCGGGCAAGATGAGCCCGCCTAAAAAACGCCCTTCGGCATCGATGGCCTCCACCGTCACGGCCGTGCCCACCATGACCACCACCAGGGGCTGCGCCGCGCCCCTCGCCAGCATGCGCTGGCGTGCACCAATCATGGCCACCCAGCGGTCGCAGCCCAGGCGCGAGGGGTGGTCGTAGCCGTTGGAGAGGCCCGCCTCTTGCACACCAGGCACCACCCACTGCGGAACCACGTCCCACAGCTCCATTTGCTCTTCTACACGGCGCCGCACGGCGTCGCCCGCCACCGCGCAGCCCAGCATGCGCGTGGGCACTGGCAACCGCGCCCACGCGGCTTCGGCCAGGCGATCAATATGGTCCAAAAATTCAGCCCCTTGCGCCAGCAAGGCCGCACCCGGCTGCGGCGCCGCGTACAAAGCCCACTTCAGGCGGGTGTTGCCGATGTCGATGGCCAGGAATGTCATGGCGGGCATTATGAAACCATTTGCTACCGCAGCGCCTGTCGCGCGTGTGCCAGAAACTGCCGCATACGTGGCACTACGGATCCGATCGGATCAGCTCTGGCGCCAGGGCAGGCCCCGGTAGCGCCACCCGCCGCGCTGGCCGCGGTGGGCGTTGCCGTCGGGGTCGCCTTCAAAGCCTTCGAGCACGTTCCAGGCCTCCAGCCCCAGCCGGGTGGCCTGCTGCGCCGCGGCGATGGAGCGCACGCCGCTGCGGCACAGCAGCAGGGCCTTGCGCCCCTGCGGCACGGCGGCGCGGATTTGCGCATCAAACGCCGGGTTGGGGGCCATGCCGGGCCATTGCTTCCAGGCCACGGGGATAGCACCCGGAACCTCGCCCACCCAGGCGCGTTCGGCATCGCTGCGCACATCCACCAGCACGGCTTCGCCAGCCTGCACCCATTGCCAGGCCAGGGCCGGCGGCACATCGCCCGCATAGCCCTGGGCCTGGCGCACGACGGGCCCTTGCATGGGGGCCGCAAAATCGGCCTCACTGCGCCCAGCGGCAATGCTGAAATGGCTGCGGCCTCCGTAGCCGTGTCCCGGCCACACCAAGGTGTCGCCCGTGAACACATGGCCGCGCCACAGGTAGCACATGCTGCCCGCCGTGTGGCCAGGGGTGTGCAGGGCGCGCAATTGCTCGCCGCCAAACGCCAGCACATCCCCGTCGGCCAACTGCTTTTGGGCGGTGTCCATGCCGCAACCGGCAGGCGCTGCCGTACGGGCGCCCGCGTGCTCGGCCAGCAAACCGGCGCTGGTGACGTGGTCGGCGTGGTTGTGCGTTTCTACCGCCCAGCACAAACGCAGGCCACGCGCCTGCAACAC
>CAZRFF010000032.1:2038-13146 GCA_964599265.1 uncultured Simplicispira sp.
GACGAGTTGCAGGTAGCGATCGACCTTCTCGATCACGGGGTCGATGATGAGCGCATCGCGTGTGTGCGGATCGTGCAGGATGTAGGTACAGGTGCCCGAGGCGGGGTCCATCAATTGCAGGGGTTGCATGGGGGGTGGGGGTTCAATGCGTCAAACGGGTTGGGGGTTCACTGCGGGCCGGACTGGCGTCAAAGGGTATCGTCCCAATCGGGCGCGGGCTGCTCACGCAAATGGCGGCGCAGCTGGGCATGGTCGGGCACCACGCTGGCCACGGTGCTCCAGAACTGCGGGCTGTGGTCCATGACGCGCAGGTGGGCCAGTTCGTGCACGACCACGTAATCGATCACGGCCTGCGGGTAGTGCAGCAGGCGCCAGTTCAGACTGATGGAGCCATCGGCACGGGCGCTGCCCCAGCGGGTTTGCGCACTGGACAGGCGCAGGCGCGTCCAGCGCACCTGCAACTGCGGCGCAAAATGGTCCAGCCTGGTGATGAAGTGCAGGCGTGCATGGCGCATGAGCCAGGCTTGCACGGCATCGCGCACCTGCGCGGGCTGCGCATGGCCGGGCAAGCCCATGTACAGCAACCACCCGCTGGCGCCGTCTTGCAACACGCCCAACAGGCTGTGGCGCGCATCGAGCACCACCCGCAGCGGCGCGCCCAGATAAGGCAGTTCGGCACCGTCACCCCACTGGATGCGGGCATGCGCCTGGCGTGCCTGGCGCTGCTCCAGTTCTTGCAGTTTGCGCAAAACCCAGCCCGATTTTTCGCGCAAGACCCCATCCACCGCCGCCAGCGTGGCCCAGGTGGGCGCGCGCACGGCCAGGCCCTCGGGGCCCACCGTAAAGCCAATGGTGCGTCGGCGGGCGCGGTCCAGGCGGTAGGCCACGGTGGCACTCTCCAGGCGCAGCTCGCGGTTGGCCTGGGGATGGACAAAGCGGGCGGGGGCCAGTACTTCGGCCAGCGGGGCGGGTGCTATTTTTTCGATAGCTGGTTGCGCTTGTGTGTCGGGCGCTAGAGGTATTTTTGGTTCATTGGCAGAGATGGCGGGCGCCACCACTGGGGCAAAGCCATCGAGCAGCATCTGCACCATGGACCACATGCTCAGGGGCGCAAGACATGGTCGGCCAGGGCCGCCAGGTTGGCGTGCGACTGGGTGCCTGCGGGCCAGCGTTGGCCGGCATCGGTGGCGCCCAGCCAATGCAACTGTGCGCCCAGGGCAACGCCGGCCTGCAGGTGTTCACGGCAGCTGCCTGCCACCAGCACCTCGTCAGCATCGACGTTGTAACGCTCGCAAATCTGCTCCAGCAGACCGGGTTCAGGCGCTCGGCAGTGGCAGGCGTCGTCCGCCGTGTGCGGGCACAGGAACACGGCGTCGATGCGCCCGCCCAGGGTGGCCAACTGCTTGTGCATTTTGGCGTGGATGGCGATCAGGGTGCCCATATCAAACAGGCCACGCCCCAGGCCGGGCTGGTTGGTGGCCAGCACCACGTGCCAGCCCGCGTGGTTGAGGCGGGCAATGGCCTCCAGCGCACCGGGCAGGGGCTTCCAGTCGTCGGGCGAGGCCACGTATTCCTCGCCCTCCAGCGCATTGATGGTGCCGTCGCGGTCGAGGACGATGAGTTTCATGGCGCCATTATCAACTGCCAGCCGGTGGCGTACTGACCAAACCAGCGCCCCCGGGCCCACTGCAGCTCCAGGCGTTGCCCGCCAGTCCACGATCCGGCATCGGGGTGATCGATCCGTGCTTGCAGCGGTACGGGGAAGCCATCCACGCGCAGTATCAGTTCCAGGTTTGCCGTGCTGTGCATATTGGGCGCCAGGCCCCGGTGGCCCAGCACCTGCGCCTGTGCGGGGGGCTGGGGTTGCAGGCCCTGAAGGTTGGCATCGAACAGCCACAGCGCCACACACCCGGCTGCGCACACCGCCACCCACAGGGCCAGCAGAAAGCGGCGCACGCCTGCGGCCGCAGCCGGCCCCCGGCGGGCGATGGCCGCCAGCACCCCCACGGCCACCAGCACCGCCGCCAAGCCCGCGAGCCAGGGCAGCAAAAGATCGAACACACCGGTCTGGGGCGGGGGCACCTCCACCATGCGCCAGGCGGGGGGGTGGGGGTGGCGCTCGGCCTCCCACTGCAGCCATGCGCGCAAGCCCGCCAGCACCGCCGGCGGCCCAAACCACCACCACACGGTGCGCACCGCCGCTGCGCTGGGGGCGGGGTCGGCCTTCGCCTCGGGCAGGGGACTCATGCAGTGCGGGCGTGGCGGCTCACACCGCCAGGCGCGAGAGGTCGGCCACGCGGTTCATGGCGACATGCAGGGTCTTGAGCAGACCCTGGCGGTTCAGGCGCAGGTCGAGCTGCTCGGCATTGACCATCACGTCGTCAAAGAACGCATCCACCGGCGCACGCAGCACGGCCAGGGTCTGCAGGCTGGCGGTGTAATCGCCCGCGTCGAACTGCGCATTGGCCTCGGGCACAAAGCGCTGCAGCGCGGCGTAGAGGTCTTTTTCGGCCTGCTCGTGCAGCAAGGCAGGGTTGACGTGGGCGTCCACCGCGCCTTCGGCCTCGGCCTTCTTGAGGATGTTGCCCACGCGCTTGTTGGCCGCGGCCAGCGCGGGCGCTTCGGGCAGGGCGGCGAAGGCGCGAACGGCATCGAGCTGACGCGCCACCAGGGCCAGGCGCTGGGGGCGCAGGGCCAGCACGGCATCCACTTCCTGGGCGCTGTAGCCCTGCTCGCGCAGGCTGCCAGCGAGGCGGTCGTAAATGAAGTCGGCCAATTGCGCGGTAGCGTTCTGGATTTTGTCGCCAAAACAGGGCACGGTGCTGGCCAGCAGGGCATCCAGATCCAGCGGCAAATCCTTCTCCACCAGCATGCGGATCACCCCCAGCGCATGGCGGCGCAGCGCGAACGGGTCGCGGTCGCCCGTGGGCAGGTTGCCGATGCCGAACATGCCCACCAGGGTTTCGAGCTTGTCGGCCAGGGCCACCACCACACCGGCCATGTTGCGCGGGAGCTGGTCGCCGGCAAAGCGCGGCTTGTAGTGGTCTTCAATGGCGTGGGCCACGGTTTCGCCCAGACCATCGTTCAGCGCGTAGTAGCCGCCCATGGTGCCCTGCAGCTCGGGGAACTCACCCACCATGTCGGTCACCAGGTCGGTCTTGGCCAACTGCGCGGCCAGGTCGGCCTGCTGCACCAGCGCCGCATCGCCCAGCTGCGTGGCAATGGCCTTGGCGATGGCGCGCACGCGCTCCACGCGCTCGCCCTGCGTGCCGAGTTTGTTGTGGTAAACGACCTTGGAGAGGCTGTCCACGCGCGAGGCCAGGGTTTTCTTGCGGTCCTGGTCGAAGAAGAATTTGGCGTCTGCCAGGCGCGGGCGCACCACGCGCTCGTTGCCGCCGATGACCAGGCTGGCGTCTTCGGGCTGGATGTTGCTCACCACCAGGAAACGGTGCGTGAGCTTGCCTGCGGCGTCCAGCAGCGGGAAGTATTTCTGGTTGGCCTTCATCGTGAGGATGAGGCATTCTTGCGGCACGCCCAGAAACTGCTCTTCGAACTGGCAGGTGAGAACATTGGGGCGCTCGACCAGTGCCGTCACTTCGTCAAGCAGGGCATCGTCTTCAATCGGGCGCACGCCGCCGCCCACGCGCGCGGCAGCGGCCGCGAGCTGGCGGGCGATTTCGGCCTTGCGCTGGGTGAAGCTGGCAATGACGGCACCATCGCGTTCCAGCGCCTCGGCATATTGGTCGGCATGGTCGAACTGCACCACGCCCTGCCGGGCTTCGAAACGGTGGCCCTGCGTGGTGCGCCCTGCCGTGAGGCCCAGCACTTTGACCGGCACCACCGTGCTGCCGTGCAAGGCCACCAGGCCGTGCGCGGGGCGCACGAAGTGCACGCTGCTCCAGCCGGGGAGCTCGCAATCGGTTTCCAGCTGGTAGCTCATCACCTTGGGAATGGGCAGCTTGGCAATGGCTTCATCCAGCGCTTTTTGCAGGCCGGTGTCCAGCGTGGCGCCGCTGGCCAGGCTGTCGTAGAACAAGGCTTCGGCCTTGCCATCGGGCGCGCGCTGCAGGCGGGCCACGGCGGCGGCGGGGTCGGACAGATCGGCCCCCAGGGCCTGGAGTTTTTTCAGCAGCGCGGGCGTGGGCTGGCCCTCGGGCGTCAGGCCCACGGCCACGGGCATGAGCTTTTGGCGCACGGCCTTGTCTTCGGCCTTGAGCCAGACGTGGCGGATGTGCGCAGCCAAGCGGCGCGGCGAAGCGTAGGCGGTCACGCTCGAATCAGGCCCTGTCAGGCCCATGGCCTTGAGCTGGTCGAACAGCACACCGGCAAAGGCGTCGCCCAGTTTTTGCAGCGCCTTGGGGGGCAGTTCTTCAACAAACAATTCAACGAGAAGGTTTTGCGTGGTCATGGTGAGAGGCTTTCCTTCTGCGTTCAGGCGGCTTTTTTGGGCATGCTGGCCACCCACTCGCGCGGCGCCATGGGGAAGCCCAGACGCTCACGGCTTTCGTAATAGCTTTGCGCCACGCTGCGCGCCAGATTGCGGATGCGGCCGATGTAGGCGGCGCGCTCGGTCACGCTGATGGCGCCGCGGGCGTCCAGCAAATTGAACGTGTGCGCGGCCTTGAGCACCTGCTCGTAAGCGGGCAGCGCCAGTTGCTGTTCCATCAGGTACTTGGCCTGCTTTTCGTGGGCGTTGAAAGCAGTGAACAGGAAGTCGGCGTCGCTGTGCTCGAAGTTGTAGGTGGACTGCTCGACCTCGTTCTGGTGGAACACGTCGCCGTACTTCAGGCCTGGCGCATAGACCAGGTCGTACACGTTTTCCACACCCTGCAGGTACATGGCCAGGCGCTCCAGGCCATAGGTGATTTCGCCGGTGATGGGCTTGCAGTCGATACCGCCCACCTGCTGGAAGTAGGTGAACTGCGTCACTTCCATGCCGTTGAGCCATACCTCCCAGCCCAGGCCCCAGGCGCCCAGGGTGGGGTTTTCCCAATCGTCCTCGACGAAGCGGATGTCGTTTTTCTTCAAATCAAAACCCAAGGCCTCCAACGAGCCCAAATACAGCTCCAGAATGTTGCTGGGCGCGGGCTTCAAGACCACCTGGTACTGGTAGTAGTGCTGCAAGCGGTTGGGGTTCTCTCCATAGCGGCCGTCCTTGGGACGGCGGCTGGGCTGCACGTAGGCGGCCTTCCAGGGCTCGGGGCCGATGGCGCGCAAAAACGTGGCGGTGTGGCTGGTGCCCGCGCCCACTTCCATGTCGTAGGGTTGCAATAGCGCGCAGCCCTGCGCGTCCCAGTACGACTGGAGTTTGAGGATGATGTGTTGGAAGGTCAGCATGGCATTGTGTCCGGCAAGGCGCGGCGCCTGGAGCGCACGCGAACCGGCCATTTTATAAAACCGCCAATGCGAACGGGGGCCTGAGCCCCCGTTGCGCACAATGAAGACGTCAGGCCCCTTGCCAGCGGCGCAGCACCAAACTGGCGTTGGTGCCGCCAAAACCGAAGCTGTTGGACAGCACGGTGTTGAGGATGGCATCGCGTGTTTTGGCCACCAGGGGCATGCTGCCCAGCAGCGCATCGGGCGCCTCGACGTTGATAGAGCCCGCAATGAACTGCTTGCCCAGCATGATGAGGCAGTAGATGGCCTCTTGCACACCCGTGGCACCCAGCGAGTGGCCGGTGAGCGACTTGGTGGACGAGAACGGCGGCACCTGGTCGCCGAACACGGCCTGCATGGCGCGCACTTCCTGCATGTCGCCCACGGGGGTGGAGGTACCGTGGGTGTTGATGTAGTCGATGGGGGTGTCGAGCCCTTCCATGGCCTGCTGCATGCAGGCGATGGCGCCGTCGCCGGAAGGGGCCACCATGTCTTCGCCGTCGCTGGTGGCGCCAAAGCCCACCACTTCGGCCAGGATGGTGGCGCCGCGGGCCTGGGCGTGTTCCAGGCTCTCCAGCACCACGGCACCGCCGCCGCCCGCAATGACGAAGCCGTCACGGTTGGCATCGTAGGCACGCGAGGCTTTTTCGGGCGTGGCGTTGTACTTGCTGGACATGGCGCCCATGCCGTCGAACAGCAGCGACATGCCCCACGACAGCTCTTCGCCACCGCCGGCAAACATCACGTCCTGCATGCCCCAGGCGATCTGCTGCGCCGCCGCGCCAATGCAATGCGCCGACGTGGAGCAGGCCGAGGTGATGGAGTAGTTGATGCCCTTGACCTTGAAGTTGGTGGCCAGGCAGGCCGACACGGTGCTGCTCATGCAGCGCGTGACCTGGTAGGGACCCACGCGGCGGATGCCTTTTTCGCGCAGGGTGTCGGCCGCCTCGATCTGGTTGGCAGGCGAGCCGCCGCCCGAGCCCATGATGAGGCCGGTGCGCGGGTGGCTCACTTGGCTGGCCGTCAGGCCCGATTGCTGGATGGCGTCTTCGAGCGCGATCTGCGCGTAGGCGGCTGCGTCGCCCATGAAGCGCAGTTGCTTGCGGTCTATGCGCGCTTCCAGGTCGATCTCGGGCACGCCCGCCACCTGGCTGCGCAGGCCCAGTTCGGTGAATTTTTCCACCGCCTTGATGCCGCTCTTGCCCTCACGCAAAGCCGCCTCGACGGTGGCCAGATCATTGCCAATGCACGAGACAATCCCCGCGCCGGTAATGACTACGCGCTTTTTGCTCATGCCGCCCCCTTCGCCTGGTCGTTGTCGCGCAAAAACAGGCCCACGCGCAGGTCGTTGGCCACATAAATTTCTTTGCCATCGGCCAGGAGGCGCGCATCGCCAATGGCCATGTTGAGCTTGCGCTTGATGACGCGCTTGATGTCGATTTCGTAGGTGACAAGCTTCACATCCGGGCCGACTTCGCCGGTGAACTTGACTTCGCCCGCACCCAAGGCACGGCCCCGGCCCGGCAGACGCAGCCAGGTGAGGTAAAAACCGATGAGCTGCCACATGGCATCCAGCCCCAAACAGCCGGGCATGACCGGATCGCCCTGGAAATGGCAGTCAAAAAACCACAGGTCGGGCTTCACGTCCAGTTCGGCGACGATTTTGCCCAAGCCATGCGCGCCGCCGTCGGCGTCGATGTGGGTGATGCGGTCGAACATCAGCATGGGCGGCAGAGGCAGGCGGCCACTGTCGGGGCCAAACAGCCGGCCTTCACCCGAAGCAATCAATTGGTCATAGGAAAAGGAATCGGCCATCGTCTGGGGTACTCCGCGCTGGCGGCTGCTCATGCCGCTCTGGGTGGGTTTCGTGGGAACCCATGCGCAGGGCACGCATGGGAAATTGCAACAAACCCTATTATCCTGTATGCAAAGTCCATTTTGGGGCCCGCCCCCTCAGGGCTTGGCGCCCAGCATCCGCTCCACATAGCGCGCGATCAGGTCAATCTCCAGATTGACCCGGGAGCCCGCCTGCAAATGCCCCAGCGCAGTGTTTTGCACCGTGTGGGGAATGAGGTTGATACTCACCTCGCAGCCCTGGGCCAGATCGCTCACGCGGTTGACCGTCAGGCTCACGCCGTTGATGGTGATGGAGCCTTTGTAAGCCAAAAAGCGCGCCAATTCTGGCGGCGCCAGCACGCGCAGCTCCCAGCTCTCGCCCACTTGCGCAAAATGCGCCACCTGGCCCAGCCCATCCACATGGCCCGACACCAAATGCCCGCCCAGCCTGTCGTTGGCGCGCAGGGCTTTTTCGAGGTTGATGGGGCCAGGAACGTCCAGGCCCGTGGTTTTTTGCAGCGATTCGGCCGACACATCCACCGTGAAGGCGGACTGCGCCGCATCCAGGGTGGTGACGGTCATGCACGCGCCGTTGAGGGCAATGCTGTCGCCCAGACCCACGTCGTCCAAGTAGCCGGCAGGTGCCGCAATGACCAGGCGCTTGCCGTGCGCTGCCGAGTCGCCCAGGGGTTGCACGGCGGCAATGCGCCCCATGCCGGTAATGATGCCTGTAAACATGGCCTGCATTGTGGCAGGCTTTGCCGGATGTTGGCCCGCGCAGAGCCCGCGCCTGCCACAACCCATGGCGGAGGTTTAGAACCTGTCACGCCCCTGCACCCGGGCGACGATGCGCAGGTCGGGCCCCACGGGCTGCACATCCACCCACTCCAGCGCCACGCCCTGCGCCAAGGCCGTGAGCGGAGTGCGCTCGGCCATGCCGCGCCCCGGCCCCAGCAGGGTGGGCGCCAGGTACAGCAGCAGCTCATCCACCACCCCGGCGCTCAAGAATGCACCGTTGAGCCGGTGGCCCGCCTCCACGTGCAACTCGTTCACGCCCCGGGCGGCCAGGTCGCGCAGCACGGCGGACACATCCACCCGCCCCTGGGCACCGGGCAGCAGGATGACGCTGGCGCCCCGCTCCTGCAGCGCTTGGCTGCGCATTTCAAATGCCCCCTTGTCTTTGGCGTCAAAAGGGCCTGCAGCATAGATCCAGCAAGCGCGATCAGCTCTGAAAAATGGAGCATCCAACGGGGTTTGAAGGTGGCTATCGAGCACCGCCACATGGGGCTGGCGCTGCACCGGCAGTTCGCGCACGTCCAGGCGCGGCCGGTCGGCCAGCACCGTGCCAATGCCGGTGAGCACGGCGCAAGCGCGGGCGCGCCAGGCGTGGCCGTCGGCACGCGCCGAGGGGGAAGTGATCCACTGGCTCGCGCCATTGTTCAAGGCCGTGGTGCCGTCGAGCGAGGCCGCCGCCTTCAGCCGCACCCAGGGCGTGCCGCGCAGCATGCGGCTGAAAAATCCGATATTGAGCTGCCGTGCGGCTTCAGCCCCCGGGCCCACTTCCACCGCCACCCCAGCGGCGCGCAGGCGGGCAAAGCCCTCTCCGCCCACCAGCGGGTTGGGGTCTTGCAGGCTGGCCACCACCCGGCCAATGCCTGCGGCAATCAGCGCATCGCAGCACGGCCCCGTGCGCCCCTGGTGGGCGCAGGGCTCCAGGGTGACGTAGGCCGTGGCGCCGCGCACGGCATGCCCTTGGGCCGCCGCATCACGCAGCGCCACCACCTCGGCATGGGGGCCGCCGGCCTGCTGGGTAAAACCCTGGCCCAGCACCTGCCCACCGGGCGTGGCAATGACGCAGCCCACGCGCGGGTTGGGGTTGGACAGCGTCAGCGCCCGGGAGGCCAGCCCCAGGGCCTGGTCGATGAAGGGGTGGTGTTCGGTCATGGCTCAGAGCGTCTGCAGCGTTGGGCCGCCGATGATACGGCGCTGCGCCCGCGCCCGGCACCACCACAGCGCGGCGCAAGGGCTGTCAGCGCAATGCGGACAAACGCAGCACGCCTGCCGTACTGGCGCCAGCGCCCAGTTGGAACACCGCCACCGTGCCCACCAAGTCATGCGCCTGCCCGTTGAGGCTGGATGCGGCTGCAGCCATCTCTTCGACCAGCGCGGCATTCTGCTGCGTGGTCTGGTCCATTTGCGTGACGGCTTCGTTCACCTGCTCCACGCCGCGGCTTTGTTCGCTGCTGGCAGCGCTGATCTCGCCCATGATGTCGGTCACCTGCTGGATGGATTGCACCACCTGGGCCATGGTCTGGCCCGCGCGGTCTACCAGGTCCGTACCCACCTCCACACGCTCCACGCTGGTGCCAATCAGGCCCTTGATTTCCCGCGCCGCCTCGGCCGAGCGGCCGGCCAGGGCGCGTACCTCGGAGGCCACCACCGCAAAGCCACGGCCCTGCTCGCCGGCCCGCGCGGCCTCCACGGCGGCATTGAGGGCCAGGATGTTGGTCTGGAAAGCGATGGCGTCGATCACGCCGATGATGTCGGCGATCTTGCCCGAGCTCTCGTTGATTTCCTTCATGGTGCGCACCACATCCTGCACCACCTCGCCGCCCTGGGCGGCCACAGTGGATGCGCTTTGCGCCAGCTGATTGGCCTGGCGGGCGTTGTCGGCATTTTGGCGCACCGTGGAATTGAGCTGCTCCATGGCTGCCGCTGTTTGCTCCAGGGCACTGGCCTGACCCTCGGTGCGGGCCGACAAATCCTGGTTGCCCTGGGCAATTTGCGCGCTGGCGCTGGCCACGCTCTCGGAGCCTGCACGCACCGTACCCACCACCTGCACCAGGCTGTGCTGCATGCGCTGCAAGGCGCGCAGCAAATGGGCGGTTTCGTCCTGGCCATGCACTTCGATGCTGCGGCTCAAATCGCCCGCTGCCACGGCATCGGCCATGGCCACGGCGTGGGCAATGGGGCGGGTGATGGAACGGATGATCCACCCGGCCATGGCCAATGCGATCACCAGCGCCAGCGCCATCGACACCACCACCACCCATTGCATGCTGCGCACCTCCGCCGAGGCTTCGTCGATGGAGGCATTCATGAGCCCGTTCTGGAACTGGATCAGCCGGTTGAGCGCCGCATGGTAGCTCTGGCGCACGGGCGGAATCTCTTGCAGCAAAATGCCGCGGGCCTCGTCCGTCTGACCGGCCTTGGCCGCTGCCATGTAGCGGTCTTGCAGGGCCATGTACTGCGCCCGCGGGCCCTTGAACTTCTCCAGCTCGGCCTTACCGCCTTCGGAGCGGATTTGCGTCTGCAGCGCAGCGAGTGCTTCGCCAATTTGCTTGCGTGTACCGTGCACCGCAGTGATCAGGCCATCCACCTGGCCGGCATCTTGCAGCAGCATGCTGTAGATAGCGACCTCATTGGCGGCCAGGTGTTCGCGAATGTGGTGCAACTCGCTGATTTTGGGGTACTGGTCATGCACCACAGTACGGAAGTCGTCATGCAGATTGGCTGTTTTTCCCAGGGATGCCGCCCCCATCAACATGAGCAGCAGGGTCAGGATGCCAAAACCCAGCATGAGGCGGGCGCGTATGGTCAGACGTTGGGGATGCATGGAACACCTAGCAAAAGACAAAATCACCGCGAACGCAGCGCAGGCAGCACTTCTACCCCGCCGCCCATTGCGCCGTGAACTAACAAATAGTAACGATTGTAGTGAATTATATCATTTTGACACGATTTGATACAAATACCCCTACTCCCAACCAGCGCCCCGCGAACCTGTAGGGAAAGGGCCGCTCCGCTACAGTCACCCCTGGCCGCACCACCCCCCGGCATGGCGGGTGCATCGCCCCCCGGTTTTTGCAACGGCTTTGTGTATGTCTCTCATCCCC
>CAZRFF010000033.1:0-13123 GCA_964599265.1 uncultured Simplicispira sp.
CCAGTACATGCCGGTCTGCCGCTGCTGCTCCACGCTGAAGCCCGCGCTCAGGCGGGTGCGCGCCGTCAGGTCGGCCTCGACCACACCGTACAGCGCCGAGTGGCGGATGTGTTCCATGTCGATGAAGGCGTCGGCCTCGGCATGGCTGGCGGCGATGCGGCCGCGCACCGAGCCGTCCGCGTTCAGCGGCGCGGAGAGATCGGCCGTGGCCTTGCGGTGGCTCCACGAGCCGAGCTGCACCGATGCCGAGCCGGTGAAGGTCTTGCTGTCGGCGCGCTTGCGCACCATGTTGACGGCGGCGCCGGGCTCGCCCGTGCCCGCCAGCAGGCCCGCCGCGCCGCGCACGACCTCGGCGCGGTCATAGATCGTCCCGATGTCGGTGCGCAGCATCCACATGCCCGAGGACAAGGGGAAGCCGTCGATCTGGAAGGAGGCGACGTTGAACCCGCGCGAGGCATAGTAGGCGCGGCCCCGGTCGGAGTGCTTGACGGAAATGCCCGTGGTGCTGCGCAGCACGTCGTCCAGCGTGGCCATCTGCTGGTCAGCAATGCGCTGCTGCGTGACCACCGAGACCGACTGCGGCGTCTCGCGCAGCGACAGGCCCAGGCCCGCAGCGGTGCGGCTGGGGCCGGTGGCGGTGTAGCTGCCCGTGCCTTCGGTGGCGCCGCTGCGGTCGGCCTCGGCGGTCACACGCAGCTCGGCCAGCGTAGCATCCGCGCGCGCAGCCACGGACACGGGCGGAGCCGCCTTGATGACGACGGCATTGCCCTCCCGCACCGCCACCAGTCCACTGCCCGCCAGCAGCCGCTCCAGCGCCTGCCCCGGCGTCAGCGTGCCCGACACCGCCGGTGCGCTCTTGCCAGCCACCAGGCCCTGCGGGGCGATGAGCTGGATGCGGGTCTGCCGCGCCCAACCATTGAGCGCCTCGGCGAGCGGCTGGGCCTGGATGCTGATGGGCACCGGCGCATCGGGCTGCGCGGTGCCCTGCGCGCCAACTGCGGTGGCCCCCAATGCAAAGGCGATGGCCAGGGCAAGGGGTGCCGGCCGAAAATTCTGGCGACTCATGAACGTCCTCTCGATAGTGAATGCGAATGCTTCTTACTAATGAAGACGCACGAGCCATCAGAAATACGGTAATGATTTCCAGATTTTTTTCATCGCCGCGCCGCCCCAAGATGAAAAACGCCCCCTCGGGGGGCAGCGGACCACGCGAAGCGGGGAAGCGTGGGGGCCACTTTTCATGTCCGCCCGCCTGCGCTCAATGGGCGGACACTATTTCGGTGACCCCTCCCGCCTCCCGCAGCCGAACCGGCAGGGCATTGGGCAGCACGCGCCGCAGTGTTCTCACGTCGCGCGGGTCGAAGGTGCCGGACAGGCGCAGCGCGGCCACGGCGGGGTCGCGCACCGCCAAGCCGGTGCTGCCGTAGCGCTCCAGTTCAGCCAGGGCCTGCGCCAGCGGGGTGTTGACAAAGCTGACGCGGCTGTCGCGCCAGGGCGCGATGCCGTCGCCGGGCACCGCGCCCACGGGGCCCAGGGTGCCAGAGGAATCCGCCGCCACCTGCTGGCCGGCGATAAGGTCCACCGCATCGGGCAGGCCGGGCGGCGCTTCCCTCGGCGCGCCATCGCGCCGCGCCACGCGCACCCGGCCTTCTTCCACGGCCACCTGCACGCCCTGGCTGCCCGGCAGGCCGGGTGTGTAGCGCACGGAGAACTTGGTGCCGACGACGGTGATGTCCACCGGGCCAGCCAGCACGTGGAAGGGGCGCCCGGCATCGGCCTGCACGCTGAACACGGCCTGGCCGTCCTGCAGCTTCACTTCGCGCCGCTGGCGGTAATAGGTGGCCTCCAGCCGGGTGGCGGTATCCAGCCGCAGGCGGCTGCCGTCGGGCAGCGGCACTTCGACCTGCTGGCCGCGCTGGGTGGAGAAGGCCTGGGCGAACACGGGCTGGGCCTGCCAGTGGTTCCAGGCCATCAACCCGGCGCCGCCAACGAGGACCGCCATGGACGCCACGGCCAGGGCGGGCGCGAAAACGCGGCGGGAGACGCCTTGCGGCACCACCAGCCCAGGGGCCCGGTTCTGCTGGGCGTCCGCCTCCCGCGCCTTGTCGCGCTCGAGGTTGCGGCGCAGTTGGGCCACGTCGGCGGCGGGAATGCCGTCGAGGGCTTTCCAGTGCGATTCCCACTGCGCGTAGCGCCGGCGGTGGCTGGCGTCGGCGTGCAGCCAGGCCTGGAACCCGGCTTCGTCCTGGGCGCTCCAGCCGTCGCGCTGGCGGCGGATGAACCAGTCAAGCACGTCCTGGCGCAAGCCAGGGGCGTCTTCTGGTGGTGGGGGCCGAGGCATCATGGAAAAAAAGCTTCTCTTTTTATGTAGACGCATGAACGGCGTCAAATACGGTATCGAACGGGGGCCGCGCAAGCAATTTTCCTGGCTTCATGGGTCGGCGCGCTTTCTCCGGCCCTGGGCCGATCTGGGCCGCGCGGCGCCGCCTTCCTGTTCGCCTTGCTGTTCATCAAGGCAGCGCCAGCAGGCCTGCATGGCGATCTGCAACTGCATTTCGACGGTGCGCCGGGAGATGCCCATGCGCTCGGCGATCTCGGCGTAGGACAGGCCGTCGAACTTGTAGAGGATGAAGGCTTCGCGGCAGCGCGGGGGCAGCTTGTCGATGACGGCGGTGACGGCCGCCAGGTTCTCGCGCATGGCCACGATGGCATCCGGCTGCCGGGAGAGCGGGCCGGGCAGGTCTTCGAGCCCGGCGTCCTGGTCGTCCAGCGAGGCGGTCAGGCCCGATTCAGCGCGTACGTCGGCGCGGCGGTGCTGGTCGATCATGAGGTTGCGGGCCGTGCGGTACAGCAGAGCGCGCGGGTCGTGCACGGGCCGGCCGGACTGCTGCACCGCCAGCACGCGGGCGTAGCTTTCCTGCGTCAGATCGGCCGCGGTGTCGCGGTCTTTCACGGCGCGGGAAAGAAAACCCAGCAGTTCTCGGTAGTAGCGCTCAAGCACGGATCGGCCCTTGCCAAAGGGAAATGGGGCATTCCCCTCGGCGGATGGGCGCCGGGATGAGCCGACCTGATGCACGCAGTCAAATGGGAATTGCTCTCATTATCACTGATGCGGCGGGGACCGGACAACAAAAAAGCCCTGGCCGCATAGGGAAACAGGGCTTTCTTGCCACCCGGAACACCGGGGCAAAACGCGATTACATGTGGTCGATCATGACCTGGCCAAAGCCCGAGCAGCTCACCTGCGTGGCGCCGTCCATCAGGCGGGCGAAGTCGTAGGTGACCTTCTTGGACTTGATGGATTTTTCCATGGAACTGATGATGAGGTCGGCCGCTTCGGTCCAGCCCATGTGGCGCAGCATCATTTCGGCGGAGAGGATTTCGGAACCGGGGTTCACGTAGTCCTTGCCAGCGTACTTGGGCGCCGTGCCGTGCGTGGCTTCAAACATGGCGATGGAATCGCTCAGGTTGGCGCCGGGGGCGATACCAATGCCGCCCACTTGCGCAGCCAGGGCGTCGGAGATGTAGTCGCCGTTGAGGTTCAGCGTGGCAATCACCGAGTACTCTGCCGGGCGCAGCAAAATCTGCTGCAGGAAGGCGTCGGCAATGCTGTCCTTGACGGTGATGTCTTTGCCCGTCTTGGGGTTCTTGAATTTGCACCATGGGCCGCCGTCGATCAGTTCGGCACCGAATTCCTTTTGCGCCAGGGCGTAGGCCCAGTCACGGAAGCCACCTTCGGTGTACTTCATGATATTGCCCTTGTGCACGATGGTCACGCTGGGCTTGTCGTTGTCGATGGCGTACTGGATGGCCTTGCGCACCAGGCGTTCGGTGCCTTCGCGCGAAACGGGTTTGACGCCGATGCCCGAGGTGCCGGGGAAACGGATCTTCTTGACGCCAAAGTCGTCTTGCAGAATTTTGATGAGCTTTTTGGCCTTGTCGGACTCGGCCTCGAACTCGATGCCGGCGTAAATGTCTTCCGAGTTTTCGCGGAAGATGACCATGTTGGTCTTGTGGGGCTCCTTGACGGGCGAAGGCACGCCGTCAAAGTACTGCACGGGGCGCAGGCAGACGTACAGGTCAAGCTCCTGGCGCAGGGCCACGTTGAGCGAGCGGATGCCGCCGCCCACGGGCGTGGTCAGCGGGCCCTTGATGGACACCACGTAGTCCTTGAGGACTTGCAGGGTTTCTTCGGGCAGCCACACATCAGGGCCGTACACCTTGGTGGATTTTTCGCCGGCATAGACTTCCATCCAGTGGATCTTGCGCTTGCCAGCGTAGGCCTTGGCCACGGCGGCATCGACCACCTTGAGCATGACGGGGGTGATGTCAAAGCCGGTGCCGTCGCCCTCGATGTAGGGGACGATGGGCTGGTCCGGCACATTCAGGGACATGTCGGCGTTGACGGTGATTTTCTGGCCTTCGGCGGGCACCTTGATGTGCTGGAAGCTGGTCATGGACGGGTGGTCTCCGGTGGAATGCTGAATGGGTGTTCAGCGGGTTGGGCAAAGCTCTCTAAAGCGCAATGATTCTACCGACAAAAGACCGACGCAAGACTTACGCCACCACAGGATGCAGCACCATTTCATATGTTGCAACGCACAAAAAGACGCTGCCGAGCAAAGCCCCTGTGTTTCGCGCACAATCCACCCCGTCTTGCCCGCACCGGACGGGCTTCTGGTTTGTGTTGAAGGGATGGTCCATGGCTGTGTCTTGTTCACCCCGCGCCCTGCAGCGCGCCCTGTTATTGGCGTCGGTGGCCTTGGCCGCCCACGCCTCCAGCGCCCTGGCAGCGGGCGATGGGCCGCAATTGGATTTGCCCCGGGTGGAACTGACCGCCGGCATGCACCGCATCGACGCCCAGGTGGCACAAACCAACACCGCGCGCACCATCGGCCTGATGAACCGCAAAGACATGCCCATGCACGAAGGCATGCTCTTTATTTTTGAGCAGCCCGGCGTGCAGTGCTTCTGGATGAAAAACACGCTGATGCCCTTGACCGCCGCCTTTGTGGCCGACGATGGGACGGTTGTGAACCTGGCCGACATGAAGCCGCAGTCGCTCGATTCGCACTGCTCCTCCAAGCCCGTGCGCTATGTGCTGGAAATGCACCAGGGCTGGTTTGCCAAACGCGCCATCAAGGCCGGTTTCAAGCTGCAGGGCACGCCGTTCCGCAAACCCTGACTCTGGGCAAGCACCCACAAAAAAACGGCCCGCAGGCCGTTTTTTGGTTTCAACCCTGCCGATCAGGCAAAGTTGGCTTCGGCAAACTTCCAGTTCACCAGCTTGTCCAGGAAGGTTTCGACAAACTTGGGACGCAGGTTGCGGTAGTCGATGTAGTAGGCATGCTCCCACACATCCACGGTCAGCAGCGCCTTGTCGGCGGTGGTCAGGGGCGTGCCGGCAGCGCCGGTGTTGACGATGTCCACGCTGCCATCGGGCTTCTTGACCAGCCAGGTCCAGCCAGAGCCAAAGTTGCCCACGGCGCTCTTGACGAAGGCCTCTTTGAACGCAGCGTAGCTGCCCCACTTGGCGTTGATGGCCGCAGCCAGGGCGCCCGAAGGCTCACCGCCGCCCTGGGGGGCCATGCAGCTCCAGAAGAAGGTGTGGTTCCAGATCTGGGCCGCGTTGTTGTAGATGCCGCCGCTGGACTTCTTCACGATGTCTTCGAGCGGCATGCTCTCGAACTCGGTGCCCTTTTGCAGGTTGTTCAGGTTGACCACGTAGGCGTTGTGGTGCTTGCCGTGGTGGTACTCCAGGGTTTCCTGGCTGTAGTGCGGGGCCAGGGCGTCGATGGCGTAGGGCAGCGCGGGCAAAGTGTGTTCCATGGGGCGGTCCTTTCTTCTCTAGGGGGTAATGGGGACAACGCAGCATTGTAGGAACAAGCCCTCAACCGTGCAGGCCAGGGGATAAGGCCCTGCAGCCCCAGGGGTTCAGCGCGGCTCTACCGCCTGCACTTGCAGCGCCACACGCCCATCCACCAGGGCGGCCTGAACCGCATCGCCTGCCCGCACCTGGCTGACCGACGCCACGGCATGGCCCTGGCGGTCGGTCAGGATGGCGTAGCCGCGCTCCAGCACCCGCTGGGGATCGAGCAGGTTCAGACGCAGGGCGCTGCGCTCCAGGCGTTCTGCCCGCTGCTGCCAATGTGCATCCAGAATTTGCCTGAAATTGGCCTCCAGCGCTTGCTGGGAAAGCGCCAGTCGCTGCAGATTCAATAGCATCGCATGGTGCATGCGCCCTGCCCGCCGGGCCATGTCCTGCTGCTCGCGCTGTACCAGGCCCGAAGGCCGCCCCAGGCGGGAGACCAGCCAGTCCAGGCGCTGCGCCCGGGTGTCAAGGTGGCGCTGCACCCCATCCTGCAATTGCCCGGCCAGGTGGTTCAGGTCGCCCAGGCACTGCGCCAGGGGCTGCGCCACCAGCTCGGCAGCGGCCGTGGGCGTGGGCGCCCGCAGGTCGGCACAAAAGTCGGCAATGGTGAAGTCCGTCTCGTGCCCTACACCACTGACGATAGGTACGGGGCTTTGCACCAGAGTGCGCGCCAAGGTTTCGTCGTTAAAAGCCCACAGGTCTTCGATGGAACCGCCCCCGCGCACCAGCAGCACCACATCAATGGGGGGGTCTTGCGCTTCTGCCATGGCGTAGAGCGCTTGCAAGGCCGCCACCAAGCTGGCGGGGGCCTGCGCACCCTGCACCAGCGCGGGCACCAGCACCACCGGTATGTGCGGCACCCGCCGGCGCAAGGCGGTCACCACATCGTGCAAGGCGGCTGCGCCCACCGACGTGACGAGGCCAATGCCCCGCGGCATGGTCGGCAAGGGGCGTTTGCGCTGGGCGTCGAACAGGCCCTCGGCCTCCAAACGGGCCTTGAGGCGCAAGAACTGCTCAAACAAAGCCCCCTGCCCGGCGCGCTGCAGCTGTTCTACGATGAGCTGCAAATCCCCCCGGGGTTCGTACACCCCCAGGCGGCCACGCAGTTCGACCAGCTCGCCGTCCCGTGGGACAAACCCCAGGCCTTCGGCCGCACGCCGGAACATGGCGCAGCGGATCTGCCCCTGCGCATCCTTGATCGAAAAGTAACAATGCCCGCTGGCTGCGCGCGCAAAGCCCGAAATCTCCCCGCGCACGGCCACTGGATTGAAGCGCGCCTGCAAAGTATCAGCCACGGCGCGGCACAGGGCGCCAACCTCCCATACCAGCGGCGCCATTCTGGGGTTTTCACTGTGCATAGACCGTATCCAGGGGCTTTGACAGCGATATTGCAGTGCAGTATTCCACAGACCCCGCCCAAGCCAGCTTTGTAATGAAATGCTCCACGACTCGCCTAGAAATCCGCAAAATCACATATAACATATTGATTTATAACGATTTTTTAATGCTTAAAATTTAAGCATTTTGTTCCCGCCACGTATTGGCGCCGTTTTGCGCCCCCCGGGCACCGCCTTCTCCACAAAGTTATCCACAGAAACTGTGGGCGGTACGCGCATACAAACGGATGCAATCGCAAACCCTATCAGGGTAGCCAAGTCCATCAAAACCTGGGCCATAATCGCTCTTTTCCCCCACCCGTGCGGAGACCCGACAATTGCTGTCCATCATACAAGCCGCAGGCTGGCCCATCTGGCCGCTGATTGCCTGCTCGGTATTGGCCCTGGCGCTGATTTTTGAGCGCTTCATCTCTCTCAAAACCGTGCGCATCGTCCCCCCCAAGCTCCTGGACGAAGCCATTTC
Organism: uncultured Simplicispira sp.; assembly: GCA_964599265.1. Classification (GTDB taxonomy): domain Bacteria; phylum Pseudomonadota; class Gammaproteobacteria; order Burkholderiales; family Burkholderiaceae_C; genus Simplicispira. The sequence goes on from CAZRFF010000033.1 coordinate 7,733, forward strand.
CGTGTCGTCCCAGTCGGTGCCCGGCCCTGACGTGGTAGCCAAACTGGAACAAAACTCCGCCTTGGGCGAGGTACTGGCCAGCGGCCTGCGTGCGCTCATCAGCAACCCCCGCAGTACCGAATCCGACCTTCGTTCCGCCATGGAAGGCACAGGCCGCGCCGTTGCCCACCGCCTGGAGAAATACCTCAACGCCCTGGCCACCATTGCCTCGGCGGCGCCGCTCCTGGGTCTCTTTGGAACGGTGGTCGGCATGATCGAGATTTTTGGTTCGCAAGGCAGCGCCACGGCAGGCATGGGCAGCGGCAACCCGGCGCAACTGGCGCATGGCATCTCCGTCGCGCTCTACAACACGGCTTTTGGCCTCATCATCGCCATCCCGGCGCTGATCTTCTGGCGCTATTTCCGTGGCCGGGTGGATGAATACCTGCTCACGCTGGAGCTGGCCTCCGAACGCTTCGTGCGCCACCTGCTGCGCCACAAAAAATAAGCCTGCTGGCCCCGCACCATGAATTTTCGCCCCCGAGCCAAGGAAGAACCGGAGATCAACCTGATCCCCTTCATCGACGTGCTGCTGGTGATCCTCATTTTCTTGATGCTGACCACCACCTACAGCAAGTTCACCGAATTGCAGCTCACCCTGCCCGTGGCCGATGCCGACCAGCAGCGCGACCACCCCAAGGAAGTCATCGTGGCCGTGGCGGCCGATGGGCGCTACGCCATCAACAAGGCGGGGCTGGAAGGCAAAAGCATCGACACCCTGGCCCAGGCCCTGCGCGAGGCCGCCCAAGCCGGCCAAGGCACCGTGGTCATCATCAGCGCCGATGCCATGGCCCCGCACCAATCGGTGATCACCGTGATGGAGGCCGCGCGCCGCGTGGGCCTCACGCAGATCACCTTTGCCACCCAGTCCTCCGCCCGCGCCGGCGCAGGCAAATCCTAAGCCCCCACCCATGGCGGCCCCCACGCCGCACCCAGCCGCCAGGGCGACCACACCCCCGCCTGGAGCGTGGCTGCAGCGCACCTGGCAACAGCGCGGCCCGCTGGCCTGGCTGCTGTGGCCGCTCTCGCTGGCCATGGGCGCCCTGGTGCGGCTGCGCCGCTGGCTTTACGCCACGCGCCTGCTGCCCTCCACGCACCCCGGTATTCCCGTCATCGTCGTCGGCAACGTAGTGGCCGGCGGTGCAGGCAAAACCCCTGTGGTCATGGCCGTGGTGCGCCACCTGCGGGCGCAAGGCTGGCACCCGGGCGTGGTATCGCGCGGCTATGGGCGCAGCACGCAGGACTGCCGCGAGGTGCTCCCAGAAAGCAGCGCCCAGGAAGTGGGCGACGAACCGCTGCTCATCGCCCGCCATTGCCAGGTGCCCGTGTTCGTCGCGCGCCAACGCGCCGAAGCCGCCCAGGCGCTGCGCACCCGCCACCCCCAGACCGACATCCTGGTGTGCGACGACGGCCTGCAGCGCCTGGCCCAGGCCCGTGACGTGGAAATATGCGTGTTCAACGACCAAGGCACGGGCAACGGCTGGCTGCTGCCCGCCGGGCCGCTGCGCGAGCCCTGGCCGCGCCCTGTCGATGCGGTGGTGTACGCGGGCGCCAACCCGCCCCCCGGCAACGCCCCGGCCTTTGCCATGCAGCGCAAACTGGCCAACCATGCTGTGCGTGCGGATGGATCGACCATTCCCTTGTCCCCATTGCAAGGCCAAGCTTTGCTGGCCCTGGCGGGCATTGCACGGCCAAGCGATTTTTTTGCCGCGCTGCACCAGCAAGGGTTGGCGCCAGAGCGCACAGAGGCTTTACCAGACCACTATGATTTTGAGAGCTGGAAGCGCCCGACGGACAAGCACTACACGCTGATCTGCACCGAAAAAGACGCCGCCAAACTCTGGCGCCGCCACCCTGACGCGCTGGCCGTGCCCTTGCAGGTTCAGCTGGAACCCCGCTTTTTTGATGCCCTTGACCAGCGCCTGGCCCGCCTGGCCTCGCTATCATCGCCCACTTGACCCCTTTTGACCCACCTGCCGCCATGGATCCCAAACTGCTTGAACTGCTGGTCTGCCCCGTCACCAAAGGCCCCCTGACCTACGACCGCGAGCGCCAGGAGCTGGTGTCGCGCAGCGCCCGCCTCGCCTACCCGGTGCGCGACGGCATTCCCATCCTGCTGGAAAACGAAGCGCGCACGCTCACCGACGCGGAACTGGAAGCATGAGCTTCACGGTTTTGATTCCGGCGCGCATGGCCTCCAGCCGCCTGCCGGACAAGCCCCTGGCCGACATCGGCGGCCTGCCCATGGTGGTGCGCGTGGCCCGGCAGGCCGCCCAAAGCGGCGCCCTGCGCACCGTGGTGGCAGCAGACGATGCGCGCATCCTCGGCGCCTGCCAGCAGCACGGCATCCAAGCCATACTGACCCGCAGCGACCACGCCAGCGGCAGCGACCGCCTGGCCGAGGCCTGCACCCTTCTGAATCTGGATGGCGACGACGTGGTGGTCAACGTGCAGGGCGATGAACCCCTCATGGACCCCGCCCTCATCGGCGCCGTAGCGCAATTGCTGCACCAGCACCCGCAGGCCAGCATGGGGACGGCGGCGCACCCGCTGGCCTCCCTGGATGACTTGTCCAACCCCAACGTGGTCAAGGTGGTGTGCGATGCCCAGGGCCTGGCGCATTACTTCAGCCGCGCCCCCATCCCTTTTGCCCGCGACCACGCAGGGCAGCAGTGGTGGAACACCCCGCCCGCCCACACCGCACTGGCGGGGTTTGCGCCGCTGCGCCACATCGGCCTGTACAGCTACCGCGCCGGTTTTTTACGCCAGTTTCCCAGCCTGCCGCAGGCCCCCACCGAAGTGATAGAAGCCCTGGAGCAACTGCGCGCACTCTGGCACGGGCACCGCATTGCCGTGCACACCACCGCCAATGCGCCGGGCGCGGGGGTCGATACCCCCCAAGACCTGGAACGTGTGCGCGCCCTGTTTGCCTGAAATACGCCCACGGCATACGCCGTGGGGCCGGAAGGCGCAAACGCCATTGCATGCTGTCCCATGGGCTACGGCGCTGTAAGCCGCAGGCCAAGCGGCCCGTGCTATCCTTGCCCCCGAAAAGTGCACCGCACCCGGCGCCAGGCGCGCCGCGGGCCCGCAGTGCCGACAGATTTCCCACACTTCGAGGACGATTCCATGAGACTGATTCTGTTGGGCGCACCCGGCGCCGGCAAGGGCACGCAGGCCACCTTCATCTGCCAGAAGTACGGTATCCCGCAAATCTCCACCGGAGACATGCTGCGCGCCGCCGTCAAGGCCGGCACGCCGCTGGGGCTCAAGGCCAAAGCCGTCATGGATTCGGGCGCCCTGGTCAGCGACGACATCATCATCGGCCTGGTCAAAGAACGCATTGCCGAACCCGATTGCGCCAAAGGCTTTTTGTTTGACGGCTTTCCGCGCACCATCCCCCAGGCCGATGCCATGAAAGATGCCGGCGTCAAGCTCGATTACGTGCTGGAAATCGACGTGCCGTTCGACGCCATCATCGAACGCATGAGCGGGCGCCGCTCGCACCCCGGCAGCGGCCGCACCTACCACGTCAAATTCAACCCACCCAAGGTCGAAGGCAAGGACGACGTGACCGGTGAACCCCTGATCCAGCGCGACGACGACAAGGAAGAAACCGTCAAGAAGCGCCTGGAGGTCTATAGCGCCCAAACCCGCCCCCTGGTGGACTACTACCGCGGCTGGGCCGAGCGCGACAGCGCCACCGCCCCCCAGTACCGCGCCATCAGCGGTACGGGCAGCGTGGAAGACATCACCACCCGCGCCCTGACGGCCCTGGCCAGCTGATCGACCCACCTTGCGGGCCACGGCCCGCCGTCTCTGCAACGCCCCGCATGCGGGGCGTTGGCGTTTTCAGAGCGTGGAAGCCGGTGCGCCCAGCAACTCCAGCAGCAAAGACACCCTTGCCTTGACCGGAATGAGGCCCGGCGACAGCGGCAGTGCAGCATGCGCCCAGGGCAAGGAAAGCACCTGGCCCCACGGGCAGCGCGTGGTCACGCGCACGGCCGCCCCGGCTTGCTGTGCGCGCTCCAGCGCGGCCTGCAGCGCATGGTGCAGCGTGCCGTTGCCCGTGGCAGCCACCACCAGGCCCTGCACCCCGTCGCGCACCAGCGCATCCACCACTGCTCCGCCGGCACCTGCGTGGCTCATGACGATCTCCACACGCGGCCAAGGCGTCCCGGCGGCGATTTTTTCAAGCGCTGCCTGCCCCCATCCATCCGGCGCCTGGGGCCAGCCGTGCGCCAAACGCACCCGGCCTTCCTCCACCCAACCCAGCGGGCCGCCATCCCCCGAACCAAAAGCGTCGATGCGGTAAGGATGCACCTTGTGCACCCGGTGCGCGCCATGCACCACACCCGCGCACACCGCCAGCACGCCGCAAGCCCCCGGCGCATTCACCACGGCCAGCGCATCGCGCAAATTCTGCGGGCCATCGGGTTCATAGGCCGTTGCCGGGCGCATGGCGCAAGTGAGCACCACGGGTTTGCGCGTTTTCAGCACACACTGCAAAAACCAGGCCGTCTCTTCCAGCGTGTCCGTGCCGTGGGTGACCACCACGGCACGCACCCCAGGGTCGTCCAGATGCGCCTGGGCCCGCTGCGCCAGCGCCAGCCACACGGCGCCATCCATGTCTTTGCTGTCTATCTGCGCCACCTGCTCGGCCGCCCATGGCCCCTGCGCAGCCTCCACCAGACCGGGCACACCCTCCAGCAAAGCCTGTATCCCCACCTCGCCAGCCACATACCCCACGTTATCGCCCGCCGCCGAGGCGCGGCCCGCAATCGTGCCGCCCGTGCCCAACACCATTATTTTTTGCATTGGCCCTTGCATCCTTCAAAAAACTGGTTAAAAATACAGATACTGTATTAAACAACAGCCGCCCTGGCCACAGGAGTCCCCCATGTCCATCAGCCCCAAGCTCACCGCACGGCAGCAGCAAATTCTGGATTTGATCCAAAAAGCCATCACCGACACCGGTGCGCCCCCCACGCGCGCCGAACTCGCGGCCGAGCTGGGCTTCAAATCCGCCAACGCCGCCGAAGAGCACTTACAGGCACTGGCCCGCAAAGGGGTCATCGAACTGGTCAGCGGCACCTCCCGAGGCATCCGCCTGCATGGCGAAACCATGCGTTCGTTGCACGCTGCGCGTGGCACCCAGTTCAGCCTGCCCATCCCCGGCATCACCCAGCTCATGCTGCCCTTGGTGGGGCGCGTGGCTGCGGGCTCGCCCATTCTCGCGCAAGAACACGTAGAGCAATCCTATTGCGTTGAAGACGGCCTGTTCCAGCACAAGCCCGACTACCTGCTCAAAGTGCGCGGCATGTCCATGCGCGACGCCGGCATCATGGATGG
>CAZRFF010000034.1:0-12994 GCA_964599265.1 uncultured Simplicispira sp.
GCCGAGTTGAGGACGACCATCAACAGTGCGCTGGGGCGGGAGCTGGGTTTGGGGGTGCCGATGGAGGGGGTGGGGACTAGAATTGGCAATGCTGGAAATGTTGAGGCTGCTGTACGTCCCGCCGATGTGCCTGAATGGATACAAAGTCTGAATTTTCCGTCTCGCCGACACTACGCTGATACGGTAAGTCAGAAAACTCTGGCTAAGGAGTTGAATACAGTAATTGACAATTCGGTTGATGTGGCATCTGATGTGAATGCCATTCGTAACGGAAAGGCCGCCTTAGAAAATGGTCAATTTTTAGTGAGCGGCAGAATCTATGGATATCATGATGGAACACTCTATCCAATATCGGGTCAGGGTTTCTATCCTCTCGATAGGGGTGCTTTCAAAGCCCTTGGGGTATATAACAGGTTTGGCAATACCGACACCACAACAACCATTCTTGATAATATGGGGGTTGACTTGATAACACGTCGAAATGCGCTTCTGGTTTGGAGTAGATTAAAATGACAGGATTTGACTTGTTATTATCCCGGATTCCATCTGATTACGAACTCAAGACTGCACTGGTGTCTTCACTTGGGTTGTCATCTGATACTATTGAATTGCTTGATGATTATCCATTAAATAAACTTGGATCAGGCACGAAGATGATTTGCATTAAATCAAGAACAGAAGGGGACTTTCCACTTAAGTTATCAATTGAAGTTCTAACTGATGATTTCTCTAGTTCCTTGCAGGAAATTGCAATAAAGCTATCGTTGGCTTGGGGGGCTTTATTAATTGACGACGGATCCTCAAATCCCTATAGAATGAAATTGATTCATTTCCCAAAACAACCGCAGCTCGTTGAACTAAACGCAATCGAGGCAGATGATGGAGTGTATCGTCTGAAGGGAATATCGAAGCCAAATTGAGTTCAGTGAAATTTATACCTAACTACAGGGAATCCGGCAAGCGCCTTGCCGCGTGCTACGCCGGTGCCGTTTGATCAACTCGGAAAAATCTATGGCACGAAATTCTCTGGTTGGGCAACGCCACAAAATATCGAGTCGACTTTGCTTGCGTGTGGCGAAGGGACAGGAGCTGTAATTTATGGAACTGACGGAGCCACTGGACATGTATGGAACGCTGTAGCGCATAATTGCGATCTGTCATCGGATGCCCCGAATCAATGCATAGATGAAAAGCTTCGTGTCGCGGAAGATACCATGGTCAAAAAAACTGCTGAGCTTCATGCGGCGGTGAATGATCGTATTCGAGGCGACGCTTCTGCGGTTGCAAGGTTCGCAAACGCAGTGAGAGAATCTGAAGTTGCATGGCGACGGCATAGAGATGCAAATTGTTCTATCATTGGAGCGGCCTTTCATGATGGAAGCGCACGCGTCAATGCAATTGCGCAATGTGAGCTTGAGGAAGCAGAACTTCGGATTGCAAGGATCTCCAAGCTCCAGTCGCAGTTTGGAGATCAGCCCAGGCAAGACAAAAAATACATAAAGCAGCGCAGGAAACCTGGAGCACTTCAATGAGGCTTGTTGCGCAACTTGGAAAAAATCAAGATACTCCCAGCTTTAGGGGCCCCACTACATTTCATTCAAGGAGAAGAACCATGCGCGTATTTCCCACCACTGTTGTCGCCTTGCTGTGCGCATTGGCCGTGCCCCAGGCCCTGGCCAGTTGCTACGTGATTTACGACGCCAATGACCAGGTGCTGTACCGCTCGGTGGAGCCGCCGGTGGATTTGTCCTTGCCCCTGCACCAGGCCCTGCCGCAAGTGGCCCCGGGTGGGCGCTTGGTGTTCACGCTGAGCAACCATGGATGTGAAGCCTCTATCAACCGTTTGACGCCCAAGATGGCGCTGCCTGCGCCGGCTGCTGGAACTGTACCGGCCCAGAGCAAGGGTTGAGGGGCGCTGTCTACAAGGGGGTCAAAGCCGGTGAATTCATCAGCCACCTGGAGACCTATGCGCAAACTCATCCTCCTTCTCGCCGCGCTGCTTGTTGGAACCTTCTTCCCCGCGCAAGCCCAGACCTCCCAGCAAGTGGTCGACATTCCCACCCGCCCAGGGGTCACGCAGCGGGTGCTTGTGCTCTCTCCGCCCGATCCCAAGGCGGCGGTCGTCCTGTTCCCTGGCGGCCACGGGGGCTTGCAGTTGTTCGCCAACGGTTCCATGAGGTGGGGTGCGGACAATTTCCTCGTGCGCGCGCGGGAACTGTTTGCCGATCAGGGCCTGCTGGTCGCCGTCGTCGATGCCCCGTCCGACCGGCAGGCGCCGCCGTTTCTGAGCGGTTTTCGGCAGTCGCATGGGCACGTGGCCGATGCCAGGGCCGTCATCGCGTGGCTGCGCAACAGCGCCAAGCTGCCCGTCTGGCTCGTCGGAACCAGCCGCGGCACCCAGTCCGTGGCCTACCTGGCGACGGAACTGGCGGGACCGGAGGGGCCGGACGGCATCGTCCTCACCGCCACGATCCTGGCGGACGAGCGGTCACGCGCCGTGCCGGCCATGCCGCTGGAAAAAATCCGCGTGCCGGTGCTGGTGGTGCACCATGAGCAGGATGCCTGCGGCCATTGCCCTTACGCCGAGACGCCAGCGCTGATGGCCAAACTGGGCGCCGTGCCCAGGAGCCAGTTGTTGTCCTTCCAGGGCGGGGCGAACAGGGGCGATCCATGCAAGGCGGCGGCCCACCACGGGTTCAACGGCCTCGACGGCGAGGTCGTGCAGCGCATCGCCGGTTGGATTTTGGCGAAGTAGCGGCGAACCGCACGCGGCACGGATCGCGGCCAATGCATAGGCCGCTGAACAGCCAATGCATGGACGGGCCTGCAGGCCTGAGACAATCGGGGGCATGAGCCAAAAAGCCCCTTCTATCCCCCACGACCTCCCTGATCTGGCCCCGGACGCGCCAGATACGCCTGCGCTGCCCGAGGGGCAATTGCTGGTGCAATCGCTCAACCTCGACGCCCAGGGCGTTGCGCGGCGCAGCGACGGCAAGGTGGTTTTCATTGAAGGCGCCTTGCCCACCGAGCGGGTGAGCGCCAAAGTGGAGCGCAAGAAAAACCAGTGGGAGCAGGCCTGCCTGACCGAAATCCACCGTGCGGCGGCGTTGCGCGTGCAGCCTGGCTGCCCCCATTTCGGCTTGCATGCGGGTGCCTGTGGCGGCTGCAAGATGCAGCACCTGCACATGTCCGGCCAGGTGGCCGTGAAGCAGCGCGTGCTGGAAGACAACCTGTGGCACCTAGGCAAGGTGCGCGCCGACATGGTGCTGCGTCCCATCGAGGGCCCCTCCTGGGGCTACCGCTACCGCGCCCGTTTGTCGGTGCGCCATGTGCTGAAAAAAGGCGTGGTGCTGGTGGGCTTCCATGAGCGCAAGAGCCGCTACATCGCCGATATGGAGGTCTGCCCTATTTTGCCGCCGCATGTGAGCGCCATGCTGCTGCCGCTGCGCGCCCTCATCGGCAGCCTGCAGGCGCGCGATACCTGCCCCCAAATCGAACTGGCCTGCGGCGATGCCGTGACCGCCCTGGTGCTGCGCCATCTGGAGCCCCTGGGCGCACACGACCTGGCATTGCTGCGCGCTTTTGCCGTCGAGCATGGCGTGCAGTGGTGGCTGCAGCCCAAGGGGCCGGATACGGTGCATTTGCTCGATGAAGGTGGTACGCCCCTGGCCTACGGCCTGCCTGAATTTGGCATCACCATGCCGTTCAAACCCACGGATTTCACCCAGGTCAACCCGCACATCAACCGCGTGCTGGTATCGCGGGCGCTGCGCTTGCTGGATGTGCAACGCCATGAGCGTGTGATCGACTGGTTTTGCGGTCTGGGCAATTTCACTTTGCCCCTGGCTACGCAGGCGCGCGAGGTGCTGGGCATTGAAGGCAGCGAGGCGCTGGTGGCGCGCTCACGCCAAAATTATGCATTCAATCAGGCTGCAAGGCAGGATAATAAAGCGCTAGTGGCTACTGAATTTGTAGCGCGCAACTTGTTTGAGATGACCCCAGAAATGCTGGTGCAAGACGGTGTGGCCGACAAGTGGCTGGTCGATCCGCCCCGCGAAGGCGCTTTTGCGCTGGCCAAGGCCTTGGCTGATATTGAACAAGCGCGCAGGGGGGCTGAGGGTGCGCCGCCCTTGCCCGCTGGGGCCGCGCAGTGGACGCTCCCCCAGCGCATTGTGTATGTGAGCTGCAATCCGGCCACGCTGGCACGCGATGCGGGGCTGCTGGTGCACCAGGCGGGTTACCGTTGTACTGCAGCAGGCATGGTCAATATGTTCCCGCACACGGCGCATGTGGAAAGCATGGCGGTGTTTGAGCGGGAGGGGACGTAAGCACGGACGGTGTTACTTGTCCTCGGCGCTGGTTTTTTTCTCGGCGCTGGCGGCCTTGGAGGCGGGAGGAATGGTCGAAGGCGTGCCCTCGATCTTGTTCTCGCGCATGTACTGGTCCATGTCCTTCCAGCCCGCAAAAATGGCGGCTTTATTGGCTTTGGGGTTGAGGGTGTAGCAGTCCTCGGGCCCACGCAGGGCATGGCGGCAGGCGCCGCCTATGGCCTTGGCCTCTTCTTCGCGCTGCGCAATGCGTGGGTCTGGCCCCAGGCCGGGAATGTCCTTGAGCTGGTCGCAGCCCGCCAGGAGCATGGCAAGGGCCAGGGCGGATAAGAGGCGTGGCGGCATGGCAGGTGTGGTGTGTTTTTGCAGGCTTTTATCTCCATTATCGGCACACCCACGCCAGGATTGAGCCCATAGGGCCGCACGGAACAAAAAAGGCCCCCCGGTGCGGGGAGCCTTTTGCGGGGTGCGATGGGGCGAGGATCAGTCGCGCTCGCCGCCCATGATGCCCAGCAGGGCCAGCAGGCTCTGGAAGACGTTGAACAAATCCAGGTACAAGGCCAGCGTGGCGCTGATGTAGTTGGTTTCGCCGCCGTCGATGATTTGCTTGAGGTCGTACAGCATGTAGGCGCTGAAGATGCCGATGGCCGCGACCGAGATGGCCATCATGCCGGCGCTGGAGCCCACGAACACGTTGATGATGGCGCCCACCATCAGCACCATGGCGCCCACGAACAGCCATTTGCCCATGCCCGAGAGGTCGCGCTTGATGACCGTGGCCAGGCTGGCCATGACCAGGAACACGCCTGCCGTGCCGGCAAAGGCGGTCATGATGAGTTCGCTGCCGTTATTAAAGCCCAGCACCATGCCGATCATGCGCGAGAGCATCAGGCCCATGAAGAAGGTGAAGGCCAGCAGCACGGGGACGCCGGCCGCTGAGCGCTTGGTCTTCTCGATGGCGTACATGAAGCCGAAGGCGCCGCCGAGGAAGACGATCAGCCCGACGCCGCCGCGTAGCGACTGGGTGATGCCCGTGGCCACGCCGATCCAGGCGCCCAGCACGGTGGGCAGCAGGCTCAGCGCGAGCAGCCAGTAGGTATTGCGCAGCACATTGTGGCGCTGCTCCTGCGAAATGCCGTAGCCATAGTCCGCAGAGGGGAGGGTGGTGACCCGTTCGTTCATCGTTGCTCTCCTGAGTGACCTGCACAGCGCAGGCCAGCGCATTCTAGATGGGGTTGGCTTGCCCATCTGCAATAGGGTTTTGCACTACCCGGGTTTCGGGTGGAACACTTTTGCCCTGGCGGTGGGTGACGGCACGGGCACTGGGCAGTATTCTGCGGGCCTTATCCACCTTTTTCGGGCCCACAAAGCCCGCTTTGCACCATGAAAAGCCAGCACACCCTCGAATTGGCCGATATCAAAACCATTGCCGCCGCCGCCGAGGCCGAGGCCCTCAAGCACCAGTGGGCCGTCAGCATTGCCATTGTGGATGCGGGGGGGCATTTGCTGTGGCTGCAGCGCCTGGATGGCGCGGCCCCCCTGTCGGCCCACATTGCCCCGGCCAAGGCGCACACGGCCGCGCTCGGGCGGCGCGAGAGCAAGGTGTACGAAGACATGGTCAATGGCGGGCGCACGGCGTTTTTGAGCGCGCCGGGTGTGGCGGGGCTGCTGGAAGGCGGTGTGCCCATCCTGTACCAGGGGGAATGCCTGGGGGCGGTGGGGGTGAGCGGCGTCAAGGCCAGTGAAGACGCGCAAATTGCCCGTGCCGGTATTGCCGCCTTGGGGCTTTGATGCTATTGATTTAAGGCCCAATGAACCAATTGCGAAGCAGGCAAGGGCCCATGGCCTGGAGCCTGCTCCGCAGCCAGCCCATGGGCGTAGGCGGCTTGGACGGCGGCATCCCAAGCGCTCTGCCCCTGCGCCAGGCGGGCGCCCACCATGCCCGCCAGCACGTCGCCCGTGCCCGCCGTGGCCAGGCGGGCATTGCCTGTGGGGTTGATGCTGGGCGTGCGGCCTTGCGCTGCCACCACGCTGCCTGAGCCTTTGAGCAGCACCACGCTGCCCGTGCGTTCGGCCAAAGTGTGGGCGGCTTGCAGGCGGTCGGCCTGTACCTGCTGGCTGCTGCAGCCCAGCAGGCGGGCGGCCTCCAGCGGGTGGGGCGTGAGCACGGTGGCTTGGCCCTGCGCAGCGCGCTGGGCCAGGGCCTGGGCCAAGGCAGGGGTCTGGGCGATGGCGTTGAGCGCGTCGGCATCGAGCACCAGGCGGGGGGCCTGGGCCAGGACGGCAGGCAGCGCCGCCTGCACGGCCATGCCGCCGCCGCATCCGCAGACCACGGTCAGATCGGGCAGGTGCAGGGCGGCCAGGCGGCGCAGCATGAGTTCGGGCTGGGCGGGGTCGATGTCCAGCGCCGTATCCCCCAGCAAGGCCACCAGCACGCGGCCAGCGCCCTGGTGCAATGCGGCGCGGGCGGCGAGCAGCGCGGCCCCCGCCATGCCCATGCCGCGTGCGGCCAGGCCCTCGCCGCCGATGACGGCCACATCGCCATAGCTTCCCTTGTGGCTGGTGTGGGGCCGGGCGCTGGCGGGGGGTGGGCCTGCCAGCCAGGCTGTGGGGGCGGCGTTGGCGCCATCCACCCCCAGGCCATGCCACCACACGGTGCCTGCGGCGTCGCGGCCTGCGCCGGTGAACAGCCCGGGTTTGAGGGTCAGCAGACTGAGGGTGTGGCGGGGTCCGGCGCCTGGTGTGGGGGCCAAGCCAGGCGCAAACCCTGGCGCGTATTGCCCGGTGTCGGCTTGCAGGCCCGTGGGCAGATCCACATTCAGCAGGGTGGCCGGGCTTTGGCGCAGGGCTTGCAGCAGCGCCAGCAGGCGTTCTGAAGGGGCAGGGCGCTGGTCGCCAGGGGCCAGGCCTATGCCCAGCAATGCGTCGATGCACACATCCTGCGGGCCCAGGCCGGTGGGCGGGCCTGGGGCAAAGGCCACCCCGGCCGCTTGGGCACGCTCCCAGGAGCGGCGGGCGTCATCCGGGGTGCTTGCGGGGGCGCCCAGCCAGGTCACCACCACAGGCACGCCATGCTGGTGCAGGTGCATGGCGGCTTCCAGGCCATCGCCGCCGTTGTTGCCGGGGCCGCAGGCAATCCACACGGTGCGTGCGTGTGGGGCCAGGGCGCGGGCCAACTGCGCGGTGGCCCAGCCGGCGCGCTGCATCAGGGTGTGCGCGGGCTGGGCGGCTGCGGCGCTGTGCTCCAGGCGGCGCGTGGCGGCGGTGTCGTGCAAGGGCCAGGGGCGGTGGTGCGCAATGCGTTGCATGGCCCATTGTGCTCCAGTCCCGCCTTTCAGCCGAGAAAACGCCCTGGATCGACGGCCTGCATGGGCACACCGGGCGTGCGTGCGGCCATTTGGTCTGCCAGTGCGCGGGCGCTGGCGCAGGCCAAGGCCCATCCGCTGGCGCCATGGCCCAGGTTGAGCCACAGGCCGGGTGCGGCGCTGGCGCCCACGGCGGGCGGGCCGTCGGGCAGCATGGGGCGTGCGCCGCGCCAGATTTGCACACCGCTGGAATGCGAAATGGCACCAGGAAAGCATTTGTTGAGCGCCTGCCACAGCTGGTGCTGCGTGGTGGCCACGCCTTGCGGCCCGCAGCCCAGTTCGGCCCCTCCGGCAATGCGCACCCGCTGGCCAATGCGTGCAATGCTGGCTTGGCTGGCCATGTCCAGAACCACGCCTTGGGGGGCATGCAAGGCTTCGCGCAGCGGTGCGCTGATGGTGCAGCCGTGCAATGCCACCAGGGGCAGGCGCAGCCCCAGGGGGTGCAGCAGTGTTGCGGCCTGGGCGCCAGCGCACAGCACCACGGCATCGAAGCGGCGCGGTTCCGCTTCGCCCTGCACCCGCACGCCTGGGGGCTGGGTGCTGACCTGGGCGATGGCGCTGCCGAACTCGAACTGCGCTCCCAGCCGCTGTGCGGCCTGGCGCAGCAGCAGGGCAAATTGGCGGCAATTGCCCGCCATGCCGTCGGGCAGGTGCAGAGCGCCTTGCAGGGGCAGGGTGGGCGAGAGGCCGGGCTCTATGCAGCGGGCGGTGTCTGCGTCCACCTCGTGCACGGTGTGCCCGGCTTCGCGCAGGGCCTTGACCATGGGGCTGCTGGCCTGCACGTCTTGCGCGCTGCCCATGAGCACCAGGGCGCCGGGGGCTTGTTCAAAGGGCAAATCCAATTGCAGGGCCAGGTCTTGCAGGCGGGCCTGGCTGTAGCGCGCCCACTGCAGCAGGGCCAGCCAGGTGGCGGGCGGCGTGCTGCTGCGGCGCTGAAGGCGCGCGGCGCGGCGCCAGCGGCGCAGCCACGACAGTTCTGCCAGCGAAATGGAACGGCCCAGGCGCAGCGGTGCCTGGGCGCCCCACCAGCGTGCATTGCCCCAGGCGCCGGGGGCAGCCCAGGGGTCGAGGCCAGCAGGGCCCAGCAGCCCCCCGGTGGCAAAACTGGATTCTTCGGCGGCCGCATTGCGCTGTTCAAATACGGTCACGGCATGGCCGTCTGCGGCCAATTCATAGGCGGTGGTGACACCGACGATGCCGGCGCCCACAATGGCAATTTTCATGGTTTTGGGTGTTTTTGGACTCTGGATCAGGGAAAACCCTGAATCTCGCATAGCACGCATCCTACCGGCAAGCGGCATGCCATGCAGTGCCATGCCGTCCAGCGCTTTTGCCCTGCATCAACCGAATCGCCCCAAAGAGGTGCAAAAATAGCCAACGAACCGTAATATAAGATACAGTTACATCCACACAACACCTTGCCCCCAACCTCCATCGACTCGCCCCACCATGCTTGGCACGCGTACCCTCACGGCCATGCTCTTGTCGGGCCGAGCCGAGCCAAGTTGGTAAATCTGCGCGCGGCGTAGCCGCTGCCTCTTTCTCCCCCTTCCTGTTCACACAGCAAAAAGCGCCTGCCGGGCTTATTGGCGGCAACAAGTGGCGCCTGATCGCCACGGTGGCCTACAGCATCCAGATCGTGTGGGTCAAACACATCCTCACCCACACCGAGTACGACAAAGGAGCCTGGAAATGAACGCCCGCGACCTCGCTGCCTCGTGGCAGCTCTTTCACCAAGCCTCCGGCCTGGGCGCGCCCATTGCCGACGAGCGGCAGTATGAAGAAGCCCTGGCCGCCGTGGGCGAACTCATGGACGAACTGGCGGCCAACGAGGCCAGCCACGCTAGTGGGCCTGGTCGAACTGCTGGCCGAGCGTATCCAGGAATACGAAGCGCGCATGCACCCCTGGCCCGGCCAGGCCACGCCCGCCGAGGTGCTGCGGTTCCTGATGGATGGGCACGGGATGAAGCAGTCCGACCTGGCCGACATTGGCTCACAGGGCGTGGTGTCCGAAATCCTGAGCGGAAAGCGCGAACTGAACGTGCGGCAGATCGGGCGGTTGGCCGAACTCTTCCACGTCAGCCCCAACACCTTCTCCCCTGCAGCGCACCGGGCGGTGGCCGAGGCCCATTGAAGAGAGACGCAACGTCGCGCGCGTCCCCCGGCGCCATGTCGGCGATGGGCGGGGCCCTCATCCGTTCTCCTGTGTTTGAAAAAGGCGCTTTGCTATGCATGTCGCCCTGCACATGTATAAAAAAAGACGTTTTCTATACACATGCCGCTAACATGTATAGAAACCCGGTTTTTCTATACGCCAGCGGTTTTGTGCAAAAGCAAAAGATCGGGCGCGGCAATTACTACGTCAACCAGGCACTCAGCGCCATTTTGCTGGGCCAAACCGAGGCCCGGCCATGACCGAAGACCCACTCGAACGCGACACCCTGGCCTGGCTGCAGGACGTGGGCTATACCCACCGCTACGGGTTGGACATTGCTTTTGATGGCGCGTTGCCCGAACAAGGGATTCAGCCGCCCAGCAGTTCCTCGATGCGCAGCCCGATGTTCAGCACGGCATCGTCGCGCAGCGCGCCGTGCCACACCATCAGGCCCACGGGCAGTTCGCCCTGCACGTGGCAGGGGAGGGACAGCGCGCAGCCGTCCAGCAGGTTGATGGCGCTGGTGTTGCGCAGCAGCAGGGTGTTGACGCGGAAAAATTCGGCGTCGCGCTCCTCCCCTGGCGCCACGTCGGCGATGGGCGGGGCCACGATGGGCACGGTGGGTGACAGCATGGCATCGTAGCCGGCCATGTCCGTCTGCATGCGGG
Organism: uncultured Simplicispira sp.; assembly: GCA_964599265.1. Classification (GTDB taxonomy): domain Bacteria; phylum Pseudomonadota; class Gammaproteobacteria; order Burkholderiales; family Burkholderiaceae_C; genus Simplicispira. Next base: position 10,517 of record CAZRFF010000034.1, read on the forward strand.
CGATCCAGGCCTGGCGCTCTTGCTGCAGGGTGACGTATTCCCAGGCGTGCAGGGCGGCGCCTTTTTCGATGCGTGCGCGCACACGGGGGTCGTAGCGGTTGCCTGCGCGCTGCAGCAGGTCGCGGTGCCAGGCGTAGCTTTCGGGCGCGGCAAAGCCGTAGGCGGGCTGCTCGCGTGCGGCGGGCAGGTCGATCATGTCGATGGTGGCGCCTGCGGCGCGCAGCGTGGCCAGGGTGCGCTCGAAGGCGCGGGCCACGGTGGCGTCCAGGTCGTCGAGGAACACGCTGGAGGGCACGGCCAGCCGGTACTGCGATAGCGGGGCGCTGCTGCGCGTGGCGGTGCGGGCGGCCAGAATTTCGTGCACCAGCAGTGCATCGCGCACGGATCGCGCCATGGCGCAGGCGGTGTCCAGCGTGGTGGACAGGGGCAGGGCGCCCGCAGTCGGAACAAGGCGGGCGGTGCTTTTGAAACCCACAATGCCGCCCAGCGCTGCCGGAATGCGGATGGAGCCGCCCGTATCAGAGCCCAGGCCCACGAAGGCCGCGCCCGTGGCCACCGAAACGGCGGCGCCCGACGACGAGCCGCCAGGCACGCGCACCGGGCCCGCCAGGGCGCCAAAACGGGCGTCGCAGGCGGCGGGTGTGCCGTAGTGCGGGTTCACCCCCACGCCTGAAAAGGCAAATTCGGTCATATTGGTGCGGCCGATGATGGCTGCGCCCGCAGCGCGCAGCCGCGCAACGGCGGCGCTGTCGCATGGGGCGGGCGGGGCATCGGCCAGTACGACCGATCCGGCAGGCGTCGGCTGGCCGACGATGTCAAAAAGGTCTTTCACCGAAACGGCCAGCCCGGCCAGGGGGAGCCGGGCCGTGGCCGGGTGGGCGGCGCTGGCGCGGGCCGTGTCGAACAGGGTGCGCGTAAACACGTGTGCGCATGCGCCGGATTGCGCCACCGCGATGGCGCGCTCCATTTCGTGCGAAGCGCTGGTGTGCCCGGCGAGCAGCATGTGCCGGGTGGTAACAAGGTCTTGGGCCATGCCTATGCTAGAATCTACAGGTTTTGCCGGGAGCATTCCCGCGCAAGATCAATCGCAAACCAGTCCAAACAAGGTGTTGCGCTTGGGGCTTGTCCTTTGCAGGGCAGGTGCAAAGCGCGATGGTCGGGCTGGATTTTAGACCCAACCTTCGGAGAATTTTTATGGCAGTCACCATGCGCGAAATGCTGGAAGCCGGTGCGCACTTCGGCCACCAGACCCGTTTCTGGAACCCCAAGATGGCCCCCTACATCTTTGGCCATCGCAACAAGATCCACATCATCAACCTGGAGAAGTCGCTTCCCCTGCTCCAGGGCGCTGCCAAGTTCGTGCAGCAGCTCGCGTCCAACCGCGGCACCATCCTCATCGTCGGCACCAAGCGCCAGGCCCGCGACATCGTGGCCGAGCAGGCGCAGCGCGCCGGCATGCCCTTCGTGAACCAGCGCTGGCTGGGCGGCATGCTGACCAACTTCAAGACGGTCAAGACCTCGATCAAGCGCCTCAAGGACATGAAGGCCCAGCAGGAGATCGGCCTGGACGCCATGAGCAAGAAAGAACAGCTCATGTTCGTGCGCGAAATCGAGAAGCTCGAAAAAGACATCGGCGGCATTCAGGACATGGCTGCCCTGCCCGACGCCATTTTCGTGGTGGACGTTGGCTTCCACAAAATCGCCATCGCCGAAGCCCGCAAGCTGGGTATTCCGCTGATCGGTGTGGTGGATACCAACCACTCGCCCGAGGGCATCGACTACGTCATCCCCGGTAACGACGACTCTGCCAAGGCGGTTGAGCTGTACGTGCGCACCATCGCCGACGCCATCGTCGAAGGCCGCAACAACGCCGTGACCGAAGTGGTCAAGGCCGTGGCTGGCGAAGGCTCCGACGAGTTCGTCGAAGTGCAAGAAACGGCCTGATCGGCCCGGCCTCGCGATCCGTCGCGGCAAAAAAACGGGGCTTGACTGGCCCCCTTTTTTTATCCCCACACCCCCCAATTGAACTGAATACGGAGAAAAGACAATGGCTGCTATTACTGCAAGCATGGTCGCTGAACTGCGCGCCAAGACCGACGCCCCCATGATGGAATGCAAAAAGGCCCTGACCGAAGCCGACGGTGACATGGCCAAGGCCGAAGAGCTGCTGCGCGTCAAGCTGGGCACCAAGGCCGGCAAGGCCGCTACCCGCGTGACGGCCGAAGGCGTGGTCGCTAGTTTCATCAGCGGCAACACCGGCGCGCTGATCGAAGTCAACAGCGAAACCGACTTCGTCAGCAAGAACGATAGCTTCATCACCATGGCCAAGGCTGCCGCCGAACTGGTGGCCAAGCACAACCCCGCTGACATCGCTGCCCTGGGCGCCCTGGCTTACGAGCAGGACACTTTTGGCCCCACCCTGGAAGACGTGCGCAAGGGCCTGATCGGCAAGATCGGCGAGAACATGTCGTTCCGCCG
>CAZRFF010000035.1:0-12724 GCA_964599265.1 uncultured Simplicispira sp.
CTGCGCAAGCGCGACACCCAGGCAGAGATCACCGTCGTCTCTCCCATGGCGGAGCTGCACTACCTGCCCGGCATCATCTGGATCCCCAGCGGCCTGCGCACGCGCGAGCAGCTCACCGTGCCCCTGGGACCTTTTTTCAAGCGCATGCGGGTGCAGCATGTGCAAGCCGAAGCCACGGGCTTGCAAGACGGCGGGCGCACGGTGCTGACCACGGCAGGCCCCGTCTGCAACGACGCCCTGGTCATTGCCACGGGCGGGCGTTTCATCAAAAAACTGCCGGGCATCGAGCACGCCATCACCCCCTGCGAGGGCATTGCCGCCGCCGAGCGCATCCGCGACCGGCTGCGCGCCCTGGAGGGCGGCACCATTGCCATCGGCTTTGCGGGCAACCCCAACGAACCCACGGCCGTGCGCGGCGGGCCCATGTTCGAATTTTTGTTCGGCATTGACACGCAGTTGCGCCGCGAAGGGCGGCGCGACCGCTTTGAACTGGTGTTCTTCAACCCCAGCCAGGAACCCGGCAACCGCCTGGGCGGCAAAGCCGTGCAGCACCTGCTCAGCGAGATGCAGCGCCGTGGCGTGCGCACCCACCTGGGCCACAAAATGCTGCGCATGGAGGCAGACAAGGTGGTGACCGAAGGCGGCGAAATCCCGGCCGACCTGATTTTGTTCATGCCCGGCATGACGGGCAACCTGTGGTTTGACCAAACCGACCTGCCCCGCTCACCCGGCGGCCTGGTCCGCGCCGATGCCCAGTGCCGCGTCGAAGGCTGGCGGCACACCTACGTGGTGGGCGACTCGGGCAGCTACCCCGGCCCCGACTGGGCGCCCAAGCAGGCCCACATGGCCGACCTGCACGCCCGCGCCGCCGCGGCCAATCTGCTCGACGGCCTGGCCGGACGCACGCCCAGCGCAGGCTTTGAACCCGAACTGGCCTGCATCATCGACGGCCTGGACCAGGGCACCTTGGTCTGGCGCACCCCCAAGCGCAACGTGGTCGTGCCCTCGTCACGCGCGCTGCATTGGCTCAAGCGGGGGTTTGAAAAACGGTATTTGCAGCGCTACCGTTGACGGCTCAACTGCCCATGGCAAAAGCCCGCAGCCATGGCTTGCGGGCTTTTGTTTTTAGCCCCTGTACCGGGGCCGCTGATGCTAAACGATCAGTTCTTTTCACCAACCCCCACGCGGCCTGCACGGGCGGCTTTGGCGCCTTCGCTGCGCACTGCCGGGCGCTGCTGGGTGCTGGATGCGGATTTGGCAGGGTCCGCCACAGGGCCCTTGTTGAAGTTGGGAGCAGCCTGCTTGCCTTCAGCGCGCACGTCGGCGCGTTCGCGAACCGATGCAGCCTTGGATTCAAAGTCCTTGCCGTACATATCGCCGTTCGGTTCAGCGGCTTGGGCGCCTAGCGTGGCAAGTGCAGCCAGGGCAGCGATGGTGAGGGTGCGTGCGGTTTTCATGGTCAATTCCTTTCTTCATAAGAGCCCCGTTGCCGGGGCAGACGGTTCAATGATCAGCTTTTCTCGCCCACTGCAATCTGGCCAGCGCGGGCTGCGATGGCGCCTTCGGCACGCACGGCAGGGCGGTTCTGGGTGCTCACCACGGCATTGGCGTGGTCAGGGACCGGGCCTTTGTTGAAACCAGGCAATGCGGTTTGGCCTTCGCTGCGCACATCGGCGCGGTTGCGCACGGATTGCACCTTGGCTTCGAAGTCGGTGCCGTACAGGTTGCCGTTCAGTTCGGCGGCCTGGGCGCCCAGGGTGGCGAAAGAGCACAGGGCGGCGATGGCGAGGATGCGAGCGTTTTTCATGATGATTTCCTTGGTCAAAAGTCACTTACTTTGAAAGTGCTCCTGCAAAGGCCCAGGGGTCGTTGTGGGAGCGGTGTCGGTGAGGGCTTGTTGTGTTTGCGGCTCATCGATGGGGTGAACTGTATTCCTCTACAAACCAAAGAAAAACCACATAGTCGTGCATTGACTGTTCCGTTATTGAGAACAATAAAACTGGGGTATGGTCTTGCAATGTGGTAAGCAGAATGGCGATGGCATGGCCGCACCAGCGCGTGCGCAACAGCCGCTTGCCTGCGCCAACCGCTTATGCCATGCTGCACCCCCGTAGAGGCGATGGACGCCCCGTGGTACGAAAAGGACAAACCGTGCACATGACAAGCAAAGTGTTGGTAGGGATCGTGGGACTGGCCTGTGCGGCCCTGGCCCAGGCACAAGCGCTCAAGCTGCGCCCGGGTTTGTGGGAAATGCAAATGAGCACCAAGAGCCAGAGCGGCCAGATGGAGCAGGCCATGGCCGAAATGCAAAAGGCGCTGGCCGACATGCCCCCGGCCGAGCGCAAACAGATGGAGCAAATGATGGCCCAGCGCGGCGTGGGCATGACCGCCGGGGGCGGGCAAAAAATGCGCATGTGCATGACCCAGGAGCAGGTGAGCCGCGATGAAGTACCGCAGCAAGAAGGCTGCACGCACACCATGCAGCGCCTGAGCGCCAACACCATCAAAACGAGCTTCACCTGCAAAGGGCGCCCTGACGAGCCTGCCTCATCAGGGGAGGGCACCATCACCATCGAGAGTTCATCGGCCTACCGCGTTCACAACGTGGTGCGCATGGTGCAAGACGGCAAGCCCGAGCAGATCACCATGGACCAGCAGGGACGCTGGCTGGGCGAGGACTGCGGCCAGATCAAGCCCATTACCCCACCGGCCAAACGGTAAGCACCATGGATTTTGCCAACACCCCTGCGCCGCCCTACTACGCCGTCATCTTCACCAGCCTGCGCACCGAGGGCGACCAGGGCTACGGCGCCATGGCCGAGCGCATGGTGGCGCTGGCGGCCCAGCAGCCGGGCTTTCTGGGGGCGGAGGCGGTGCGCGATGGCTTGGGCATCACGGTGTCGTACTGGGCCGATCTGGAATCCATTGCTGCCTGGAAACAGCAGGCCGAACACCTGCAGGCCCAGCGCCTGGGGCGTGAACGCTGGTATGCAGATTTTCGCGTGCGCATTGCCCGCGTAGAACGGGATTACGCCCTGTAGCCGGGCTACGCCAGGGTGAGTGCGGCCAGCGCCGCCAGGGGCGCGGTTTCAGCGCGCAGCACACGCGGCCCCAGGGTCACGGGCACGAAACCCTGCGCCAAAGCCAGTTCTTCTTCGGCACTGGCAAGCCCCCCTTCGGGCCCCGAAAGGAACACCAACGCCCCTGTGCCTGCAGCAGCGGCACGCAAAGCCTGCGCGCCGCTGCGCAGCGACAGCACCAGGCGCGTGCCGTTTTGCGGGGCACTGCGAAGCCCGTCGGCCCAATCCACCACTGGGCCAATGGTCGGCACGCGGTTGCGCCCGCATTGCTCGCAGGCGGCGACGGCCACGGCTTGCCAATGGGCTTGTTTTTTCTCAGCACGCTCGCCCTTGAGGCGGAGCACGCTGCGCTCGGCCAGCAGCGGGGTAATGCTGGCCACGCCCAGCTCGGTGGCTTTTTCCACCAGCCAGTCCATGCGCTCATTGGCCGTGATGCCCGCCAGCAAGTGCACGGCCCGCGGCGCCTCGCGCTCCACGGCATGGTGCGCACCGATGCGCGCCCGCACCTCGCTGCGCCCCATGTGGGTGACGGTGGCGTCAAATTCGCCGCCGGGGCCGTCGGCACCGCCGGGGAACAGGGTGATGGCATCACCCGGTTGCAGGCGCAACACCTGCACATGGCGTGCAGCGCCAGGGGGCAAGGCGATTTCGTCACCCACCGTCAGGGGCACTGGACAATGGAAACGCGGCATTTGCTATTAAATTTGCAGCTTTTTGCGCTTTATTAGAGCGCGTTACAGCCCATTTTTTTTACACACGGCCAAAGGCGTAGCCCGTGGCCTCCTGCACTTGCTCGACTTCGTTGATGAAGCGCAGCAGCGGTGCCAGTTCACGGTAGCGGCTGGCGGTGGCGCGGATGTAGCCGATGAAGCGCGGCGCATCGGCCAGGTATTGGGGTTTGCCGTCGCGCAGGGTCAGGCGGGCAAAAATACCGGCCACCTTCAGGTGGCGCTGCAGCCCCATCCACTCCACGGCGCGGTAGAACTCGCCAAAATCCTGCCCCCAGCCGCCCTCGCTGGCAGCGCCCAGCAGGCCCGCCTTGCGCGCTTTTTCCCAGTAGCGCACGGTGAGGTCGATGACGAAGTCTTCTTCCCAGCTGATGAAGGCATCACGCAGGAGGCTGGCAATGTCGTAGGTGATGGGGCCGTACACCGCGTCCTGAAAATCCAGCACGCCCAGCGGCCCGCCAGGGGCGGTGGGCTGCATGAGGTTGCGCGGCATGAAGTCGCGGTGCACGAACACCAAAGGCGCCTGCAGGTTGTGCGCCACGATGGCGGCAAAGGTACGGGCCAGCATCTGCTGTTGCGCGTCGGTGGGCGTGACCTGCCGGTGGTGCGCCAGGTACCAGTCCGGGAACAAGGCCAGTTCACGCTGCAGCAGCGCTGCATCGTAGGGCGGCAGCACGCCGGGGCGGGATGCCTTTTGCCAATCAATCAGCAGGTCGATGGCCTGCACGAAAAACGGGTGCGCCCGCTGCGGCGCCGCCGGGTCGAGCGCCTGCATCAGCGTGTGCGGCCCCAGGTCCGACAGCAGCATGAAACCATGCCCCGCATCAAAGGCCTGGATGTGCGGCACGTTCAGCCCCGCCGCCTGCATGAGCGCCTGCACCTGCACGAAGGGCTGGCAGTTTTCCTTGTCGGGCGGCGCGTCCATCACCACCCAGCTGCCGCCCTGGGCACCGTCCACGCGCAGGTAGCGGCGAAAGCTTGCATCGCTGGACGCGGGGCGCAGCGTGTCCATCTGCAAGTGGTGGGCGCTGGCCAAGGGGGCCATCCAGGCCTGAAAGGCGGCATGGCGTGCCGGCGCGTTCCAGGCAACGGCAGAAGGCCCTGGGGGCGTGGGTGCGGGGGAGGTGGGGTGGCTCATGGATAATCGAATTCTACAAACCCGGGCTGCCCGGCCTCCCCTTCATGACGCATTTGCACCTTTCGTCCATTCCCCTGCCCTTGCAGCCGCTGGCGCGCCTGCTGGCATCGCTGGTCTGGGCCTTGCCGCTGGGGGCATGGGCGCAGGACAGCGCATGGGATGAACCGCCGCCCCACCTGCGTTCCAGCGGTGCGCTGGCCGAAACCATTCCCGACGCCATCCGCCCCCAATTGCCCGTCTTCGTGTTCGGCGACCGCATCAGCGGCCAGCCGGACATCCGCACCGAGATCGAGGGCCATGCCGAGCTGCGCCGCGGCGACACCGTGATCCACGCCGATCGCATGGAATACACCGCTCCCGACGACCTGGCGCACGCCACGGGCCAAGTGCGCATCAACCGCGCGGGCAACCGCTACCAAGGCACGGAGTTGCAATTGCGCGTGGATGCCTTCGAGGGTTTTTTCACCGACGCGCGCTACCAGTTCCTGGCCAATGGCGCCCATGGCGAAGCCACGCGGGTGGACTTCATCGACCGCGACCGCGCCGATGTGCACCAGGGCACCTACACCACCTGCGTGCGTGAAGACAGTGCCACTTGGCGCCCCGACTGGGTGCTGCGCGCCGACCGCATCCACCTGGATCAGCAGGAAGAGGTGGGCACGGCCGAGGGTGCCGTGCTGGAATTCCAGGGCGTTCCCCTGCTGCCCATGCCGGGGATCAGCTTTCCGTTGTCGGACAAGCGCAAGTCCGGCCTGCTGCCGCCCACGCTGGGCCTGGACAACACCAACGGCTTCGAATACGCCCAGCCCTACTACTGGAACATTGCCCCCAACCGTGACGCCACGCTGCAAGCCGCCCTGCTGGCCAAGCGCGGCGTGCAGCTGGGCGGCGAGTTCCGCTACCTGGAGCCCACCTACCAGGGCCGCCTGCGTGCCGACCTCCTGCCCAGCGACCGCCTGCGCGACAGCAACCGCTGGAGCTACGCGCTGGAGCACAACGGCGCCATCCCCGTGCCCGTGGGCGCGCTGGGCATGCAGCTCAACCTGCGCCGCGTGAGCGACGACAACTACTGGCGGGATTTTGCGCACTGGCGCGACATGTCGTATGGCACGAGCAAGGTGCGCGAACGCCTGCTGCCGGGCGACGCGCTGTGGGTATGGTCGGCGGGCGACACCTCCGTGCGCCTGCGCACCCTCAAATGGCAAACGCTGCAAGACCCGCTGGCGCCCATCGTCCCGCCTTACGACCGCATGCCGCAGTGGCAATGGCGCTACGCACCGCACAGCCTGGGCGCAGGGCTGGATGCCAGCGTGGAGCTGGACACCACCCACTTCATGGCCGACCCCCTGCTCACCGGCCAACCCAATGCGCGGCGCAGCTACCTGGTGGGACAAATCAGCCGCCCCTTCCTGGCACCCGCAGGTTTCATCACGCCGCGCCTGCAATGGCACGCCAGCCAGTACCAATTCGACAGCCTGCTGGCCAACGGCGCGCGCACGGCCAGCCGCGTGCTGCCCACCTTCAGCCTGGACAGCAGCCTGTACTTTGAGCGCGACACACAATTTTTCGGCCGCAACCTGCTGCAGACCCTGGAGCCGCGGGCCTTCTACACCTACACGCCCTACCGCAACCAGGGCCTGCTGCCGCTGTACGACACAGCAGAGAACGACTTCAACTTCGCCACCCTGTTCACCGAAAACGCCTTTGGCGGGCAGGACCGCATCGCCGACAACAACCTTCTCACCCTGGGCCTGACATCGCGCCTCATCGACGCCCGCACGGGGGCCGAATCGGCACGCTTTGGCATCGCCCAGCGCCTGCGTTTTTCCGACCAGAACGTGGTGCTGCCCGGCCAAGCGCCCGTGAGCGAGCGCCTGTCCGACGTGATGCTGGGCGCAGGCCTGAACTGGACGCCCGAATGGGGCCTGGACAGCACCGTGCAGTTCAACCCCAAAACCCGACGCTCCGAGCGTTCCACCGTGGCCCTGCGCTGGCAGCCCGGCCCCTACCGCGTGCTCAGCACCGCCCACCGCTACCAGCGCGGCACCAGCAACCAGGTGGACGTGGGCTGGCAATGGCCGCTCGATGGCCTGTTGGCCACGCGCGACCCGCAGAGCGCCACCCCCCGCACCGCACGCTGGTACAGCGTGGGACGCCTGAACTACAGCCTGCAAGATAAACGCCTGGTGGACACGGTGGTGGGCTTTGAGTACGACAGTTGCTGCTGGATCGGCCGCGTGGTGCTCGAACGCCTGCAAAACAGCGTCAAAACGGCCAATACCCGCCTGCTATTCCAGATCGAATTCGTTGGCTTCTCGCGCCTGAGCCTGGGCTCCAACCCGCTGGCCAGCCTCAAGCAAAATATCCCCGGCTACCGCTACCTGCGCGACCAGGAAAGCGCCCCCAGCCGCTTCAGCAACTACGACTAACGCACCATGAACCCACGCGCTCTGGCCGCTGGCCTTGTGACCCTGGCCATTCTTGTGCCGCCCTGCGCCCTGGCGCAGCCCGGCGTGCGCCTGCCCAAGGCAGCACGCCCCACGGCCACCCCGGCAGCGGCGCCTGCAGCCCCGGCGCCGGCTGCGCCTGCGCCAGCAGCCCCCGCCGACGTACAGCGCCAGGCAGACTTTATCGTCGCCGTGGTCAACGCCGAACCCGTCACCAACAACGAGGTGCGCAGCCGCATGGCCCGCATCCAGCGCCAGATCGCCCGCGCAGGCGAAGCCGCCCCCCCGGCCGACGTGCTGGCGCACGAGATGATGGAGCAGCTCATCGTCGAAAAAGCCCAGATGCAGCTGGCCAAAGAGAGCAACATCACCGTCGATGACCTGGCCATCGACCAGGCCGAGCAAAACATAGCCCGGCGCAACGAAGTGAGCGTGGCCGAAATGCACCGCCGCCTGGCGGCCGACGGCATCACCCGCGAACAATTCCGCCAGGACCTGCGCCGCCAGCTGGTGCTGCAGCGCCTGCGCGAGCGCGATGTCGATGCCCGCGTGCGCGTGAGCGAGCCCGACATCGACCAATTCATCCGCGAACAATCGGGCACCAGCGCCGCAGCCCAAACCGCCATCAACCTGGCGCAAATCCTGGTCGAAGTGCCCGAGAACGCCACCGAAGCGCAAGTGGCCGAGCGCCAGGCCCGCGCCCAGATGGTGGCCGACAAGGCCCGCGCCGGAGGCGACTTTGCCGCCCTGGCACGCGAATTTTCCGATGCCCCCGGTGCCCGTGCAACGGGTGGCGAAATGGGCCTGCGCAATACCGACCGCTACCCCGAGCTGTTCGTCCAGGCCGTGGCCGCCCTGTCCACAGGGGGGGTGACGGCCCCCGTGCGCTCCGGCGCGGGCTTTCACGTGCTCAAGGTCATCGACAAGAGCCGTAGCGGCATGCCCAGCACCGTGGTGCAAAGCCATGCGCGCCACATCCTGCTGCGCACCAGCCCCCAGCTGACCGAGGCAGCGGCGGCAGCGCAGCTGGCCGACTACCGCAAACGCGTCCTCGCCGGGCAGGCCGACTTTGCCCAACTGGCCCGCGAGCATTCGCAAGACGGCAGCGCCAAGCAGGGTGGCGACCTGGGCTGGGTCAACCCCGGCAGTTTCGTGCCCGAATTTGAAGAGACCATGGACGCCCTCAAACCGGGGGAAATGAGCCAGCCCCTGGTATCGCGCTTCGGCGTGCACCTGATCCAGCTGCTGGAGCGGCGCGAACAACACCTGTCCTCCCGCGAGCAGCGCGATCTGGCACGCCAGGCCGTGCGCATGAAAAAAACCGAAGAGGCCTACGCCACCTGGGCGCAAGAATTGCGCGGCCGCGCCTACGTCGAGTACCGCGACCCACCGCAATGAAACACATTCCGCGCAAGCGCTTCGGGCAGCATTTTCTGTCCGACCCGGCCATCATCGACGCCATCGTGCGCGCCATCGCCCCACAGGCGGGCCAGCCCATGGTGGAAATCGGCCCCGGCCTATCGGCCCTGACGCAGCCCCTGGTCGAGCGGCTGGGGCGGCTCACGGTGATCGAACTCGACCGCGACCTGGCCGCGCGCCTGCGCCAGCATGCCCAACTGTCCGTCATCGAATCCGATGTGCTGAAAGTGGATTTTTCGCAGGTGGCACAAGCGCTGAATGCTCCCAAAATCAGAGTGGTCGGCAACCTGCCGTACAACATCTCCACCCCCATCCTCTTCCACCTGCTGGGCTTTGTAGACGTGGTGCAAGACCAGCACTTCATGCTGCAAAAAGAAGTCATCGACCGCATGGTGGCCGAGCCCGCCACCGGCGACTACGGGCGCCTGTCGGTCATGCTGCAATGGCGCTACGCCATGGAGGATGTGCTCTTTGTACCGCCCGAGAGCTTCGACCCCCCGCCCCGCGTGGACAGCGCCGTGGTGCGCATGCTGCCGCGCCCAGACCCCGTGGCGCTCGACGTGGCCATGCTCGAAGCCTTGGTGCAAGTGGCCTTCAGCCAGCGGCGCAAGCTCCTGCGCCACACCCTGGGGCGCTGGCTGGAAGAACGCGGCTACGGCGGCACGTTTGACGTGCAGCGCCGCGCCGAAGAAGTCCCCGTGCACGAATACACGGCGCTGGCCGCAGTTGTGTAACAAATTTGTCAGAATGCTGTCAGCGTCGCCGCCACGCACCGCTCCCTGGCTGCCTTGGCGCCATCCCCTCTCCCTCTAGAAAAGCGTCTCCACCATGCCCCCTTCCACCGTCCCCAGCAGCCAGCGCCAGGCATTGGCCCAGGATTTCGTGCGCTTTGCCGTCGATGCGGGCGTGCTGCGCTTTGGCGAATTCAAAACCAAAGCGGGCCGCATGAGCCCCTATTTCTTCAACGCCGGCCTGTTTGACGATGGCGCCAAGATGAACCGCCTGGCCCAGTTCTACGCCCAGGCCTTGCTCGCCAGCGGCATCGAGTTCGACATGGTGTTCGGCCCCGCCTACAAGGGCATTCCCCTGGCCGCCACCGTGGCCGTGGAGCTGGCGCGCCAAGGCAAAAACGTCCCCTTTGCCTACAACCGCAAAGAAGCCAAAGACCATGGCGAGGGCGGCACGCTGGTGGGCGCCCCCTTGCAAGGGCGGGTGCTCATCGTGGACGACGTGATGAGCGCCGGCACGGCAGCCCGCGAATCCATCGCCCTGATCCGCGCCGCCGGCGCCACGCCCCACGCCGTGGCCATTGCCCTGGACCGGCAAGAGATGGCCACCGAAAACGGGCTTGACGTACCGTACAGCGCCGTGCAGTATGTGCGCCAGCAGTTGGGCTTGCAGGTATGCGCTATCGCCACCCTGGCAGACTTATTGCTTTACCTATCGGAACGCGGCGGAAACGAAATGGCCGCCCACCACGAGCGCGTGCTGGCCTACCGCCAGCGCTACGGAGTTGAGCAAGGGTAATCCGTTGAGTACAAACACTTTGGTTTTGCGTTGGGGTGCAGGCTGGCTGCTGGCCAGCCTGGGGGCGCTGGCGTGCGCCCAAACCGGAGCCCCAAAAACCGAAATTTACTCCTGCACCGACAAAAACGGCCGGCGCCTGACCTCCGACCGCCCCATTCCCGAATGCATTGACCGCGAACAGCGCGAACTCAGCCCCACAGGCACGGTGCGCCGCGTCATCGGCCCCACCCTGACGGAAAACGAACGCGCCCTGCAGGAAGTGCAAAAACGCAAAGAGCTGGAAGAACGCAACCGCATTGCCGAGGAGCGCCGCCGCGACCGCGCCCTGCTGGCGCGCTACCCCGACAAAGCCACACACGACGCCGAACGCAAAGCGTCCCTCGCACTGCTCGACGACGCCAAGGTCATTGCACAAAAACGCATCGTCGAACTGCAAGAACGGCGCATCAAGATCGACGAAGAGATGGAGTTCTACCGCAAGGACCCCACCAAAGCGCCCATGAACCTGCAGCGCAAGGTGCTGGAGAACACCGAAGAAATCGCTGAGCAGCAGCGCTTCATCGCCAACCAGGATCAAGAAAAGGCCCGCGTGCACCAGCGCTTTGACACCGAATTGGCGCAGCTCAAGCAGCTATGGGCCTCCCGCAGCGCACCTGCGGCCCAGGCGGGGGCTGCTGTGGCCGCGCCTGCGGCACACACACCGGCGTCGCGCTGAGCCAGCCACCGGCCCTGCTCCCTGCCCGCCATGCGCGGGCACCCCGAGGGGCGTTTCTTCCTCAGCGCTGCAAGGCGCGCGCCACGGCCAGGTCGAGCGAGGCCATGAAACCTTCCACCGCCCGCGTGTAGGCGCCGTCCAGGCCCAGCTCGGCATTGATCTGGCTGTGCTTGAGCGGCCTCGGCAGCAACTCGGCGCGCCCCCCGATGCGGTGTACATGCTCTGCCATGGCCCGTGCCTGCGGGCACGAATCCCTGCGCAGCTCGGAGCAGACCAGCTGCAAAGGCGGTGCACCGCGCACCCATTGCTGGTAGGGGGACAGCTGCTGCCAGTACGCCGGGTCATTACCAAAGGCCCCGTTGTAAACCGTGCGCAGCGGCCCGCGCGCCTCGCGCATGCCGGTGGCGACATCGAGCATCGCACTGTCCAATGCCACTGCGCCCAGCCAAGGGCTGGCGCCCAGCTGCTGGGCCCCAGCCGGGTTGGCATTGATGAGCGCCACCAGGTGCGCGCCCGCCGAATGGCCCATGAGGATGAACTTGTCGGCCGCCGCGCCCCATGCACCGGCCTGGCGCTGCGCGGCTGCCAGGGCCAGTGCCACGGCGTGCACCTGCTGTGAAACGGGCGTATCCGGCAGCATGGGGTAGCCCACCGAGACCAGGACAAAGCCCTGCGGCACCCAGCGCGCCACCTTGTTGTCCACGACACTGGCAGCCGCTTTGTCCCCCAAACGCCAGGCACCGCCATGGACCATGAAAATGACCGGAAACGGCTGGGGGCCGCGGGTACTCGGCAGGTAGACGTCCATACGCTCGCGCGGGTCGCTGCCATACGGGATGTCAGCGATTTTCTCCACCCCCCCAGGCCCCTGCGCATGGGCCGCCTGTGCTGCCCCCAGAAGGGCCAGCCACACCAGGCCCTGCAGCACCTGGCGCGCCAGCACCCGCACCAAGGCGCACCACCGCACAGCAGGTTCAAGGCACTGGGCTGCCATGGCCAGGGGCCTTATTGCAGCTTAGCGCGCAGCAAATCATTCACCTGCTGCGGGTTGGCCTTGCCCTTGCTGGCCTTCATGGCTTGTCCGACCAGGGCGTTGAAGGCCTTGTCCTTGCCCGCGCGGAACTGGGCCACGTTGTCGGGGTTGGCGGCAATCACCTCGTCGATGATTTTTTCCAGCGCACCGGAGTCGTTCATCTGCTTGAGGCCTTTGGCTTCGATGATGGCATCGACGTTGGCACCGTCGCCGCCCCACAGTGCATCGAACACCTGCTTGGCGGCGTTGTTGCTGATCGTTCCGTCCTGGATGCGGGTGATGAGCTGGGCCAGTTGGCTGCTCGGCACCTTGACCGCATCCATGCCGATTTCTTCCTGGTTGAGACGGCGCGAAATTTCGCCCATCACCCAGTTGCTCGCCAGCTTGGGCGCACCGCAGGCCTGGGCCGCGGCCTCGAAGTAGGCCGCCATGGCCTGGCTTTGCGTGAGGGTGGTGGCGTCGTACTCGGGCAGGCCGTACTGCCGCACAAACCGCGCAGCCATGGCGCGGGGCAGCTCGGGCATGTGGGCGCGCACTTCATCGATCCAGCCGGGTGCGATGACCAGCGGCGGCAGGTCGGGATCGGGGAAGTAGCGGTAGTCGGCCGCGTCTTCCTTGGTGCGCATGGCGCGCGTCT
>CAZRFF010000036.1:0-12634 GCA_964599265.1 uncultured Simplicispira sp.
AGCCTTGCATTGTACATCGGTTTTGATGAAACCCGCAAGAAGAAGAGAAAAAATTCTCCCCTCCCACCTCCGCCCTCCCAACCAGCACCTCAGTGCCACCTGCGTTGAGCGAAGCCTTGCAGTGTAGCACCGATTTCCATTAGTGGCGCTTATGAAGGCACTGAGATCGCTCCTTTAGCAACCATTCCACGCCCGTTTTACGGGAAATTCCGCGGGAATGGCGGCCAAACACAGGGTATGCACGGATGGTTCGCCGTGCATTTGCATATAAAAATAATTTCCGCAAAAACGCACGGTCGTTCGTTTTTGCGGATTTAAAAAAACACTCACAGGAGACATTCCATGACCGGTTTCATCCGCCGCGCGCTGCGCGGCTTGGCGTTTGCGTGCGCCTCGCTGGCGCTGCTGCAGGGTGCCCATGCGGGTACCGCAGGCCAGACGCGCTACCCCATCGTGCTGGTGCACGGTCTGTTTGGCTTTGATAACGCCCTGGGCGTCGATTATTTTTACGGCATCCCCGATGCTCTGCGCCGTGACGGCGCCAAAGTGTTTGTGGCCCAGGTGTCTGCCGCCAACAGCACCGAAGTGCGTGGTGAGCAGTTGCTGACGCAGGTGAAGAACATCCTGGCCATCACAGGCGCAACGAAGGTCAACCTCATTGGCCATTCGCACGGCGGCCCCACCACCCGTTACGTGGCAGGCGTAGCGCCCCAACTGGTGGCCTCCGTCACGTCGGTGGGCGGGGTCAACCGCGGATCGCGGGTGGCCGACGTGGTGCGCGGCACGCTCCCCCCTGGCACGGTGGGCGAGGCCGTGGCCAATGCCGCCGCCAAGGCCTTGGCCAATTTGATTTCTCTGGCTTCGGGCGGGGCCGGCCTGCCGCAAACCCCTACGGCTGCGCTCGATTCCTTGTCCACCGCCGGATCTGCCAAATTCAACCAACGTTTCCCCGCCGGGGTGCCTACCAGTGGATGCGGCAATGGTGCCGAGCTGGTCAATGGTGTCCGTTATTTTTCGTGGACGGGCACCCGCCACCTGACCAACGTGCTGGATGTGAGTGATGCCCCCTTGGCTTTGACAGGCTTGGTCTTTGGCGAGGCGAACGATGGCTTGGTTTCCGCCTGTTCTGCCCGGCTGGGCAAGCACCTGGGTGATTATTCGCAAAACCACCTGGACGAAGTGAACCAGATGCTGGGCCTGCGCGACTGGTTTGCCACCGACCCCGTCACGCTGTACCGCGACCAAGCCAGCCGACTCAAGGGCTTGGGTTTGTGACCGTCACATCTGGGCAAGGGGGCGCGCGTAAAGCGGCCCTCATTCTCGTCGCTGGCGTACTTGCCACCACCGCTTGGTGGTGGTGGGTGACCAGCCCGCCCGCCACCCCTGGCACTCAAGCCGGTGCCGCGCCGGGGCCCAATGCACCAGGGGCTTTGGCAACCCATGCGGCCGCAGCCCAGCGCACCTCGCCCACACAAGACAACGCCGCAGACCAAGACCCCTTGCTGGCGCCTGGCCTGCGCGACGCCATTGAGGCTTTGTTGCACGCAGCCGGCGAATCACCCGACCCCGAAGCGCTCAAGCAGCGCCTGCAGGCGCTGGTCGGTCAGCACTTCGCACCGGAGTTGGCCACCCGCGCCCTGGCATTGGCACAGCGCTATGTGGATTACCGCGTGGCTTTGGGTGCGCTCAAACCACCGGCGGATGCGCAAGACCCGCGGGCGCTGCGCAGTGCCATCGAACAACGCCGCAAACTGCGCACGCAGCATTTCGATGATGCGGAATACGCCGCCCTGTTCGGCCAGGAGGAGTTATTGGATAGCTACACGCTGGCGCGGATGGAAATTGAACGCAATCCAGATCTGGATACCGCCCAAAAAAACCAGGCCCTGGCCGAAGCAGAGGCACTGCTCCCCGCGCCCACCCGCGCGCAAAGGGCGGAATCGGTCGCCCATGTGGGCGTGGCCGAACAAACGGCCCACTTTAACGCCCAGGGTACCGACGGCGCCACGCGGTATGCGCAGCGCAGTACCGCCTATGGGGCGCAGGCCGCCGACCGCCTGGCACAGTTGGACCGCGAAGAGCGCGACTGGAATACCAAGCTGGACCAGTACCAACAAGCCTTGCAACAAGGGGCGGACAGCCAGCGCACACAGCAACTGCGCGGGCAGCTTTTTACCCCCGAAGAGCAATTGCGCCTGGAAGCCGCCTTGGCACTGCGCAGCACCACACAAACTTCTACGCGTTGATACGCAACCGCGTTGCGTCCACGGGTTTGATGTGGCGCAATTTTTTTGCACATTGCGCAGGGTGTGGCGTATATTTCGCTCAATTATTGAGCACGGTCAAATCTACAGTGCGCAGCTTATACAACGCACCTTGGAGACTGCATGAACGCCGCTTTGCCCAAAACCGCCGCACCATCCACCAACGCCTGGGACAACCCCATGGGCACGGACGGTTTTGAATTCATCGAATACGCCGCACCCGATCCAGCCGCCATGGGCCGCGTGTTTGAGTCCATGGGTTTCAAGCCGGTAGCGCGCCACCGCCACAAGAACGTGTTGCTGTACCGGCAAGGCGGGATCAATTTCATCCTCAACGCCGAACCTGACAGCTTTGCCCAGCGCTTTGCCCGCCTGCACGGCCCCAGTGTCTGCGCCATTGCATTTCGCGTGCACGATGCCAAAGCGGCCTACGAACGCGCCGTTTCTTTGGGCGCCTGGGGCTATGCCGGCAAGGCGGGGCCAGGCGAGCTCAATATTCCGGCCATCAAAGGCATTGGCGACAGCCTGATTTACCTTGTGGATCGTTGGCGCGGCAAGGGTGGTGCCCAGCCCGGCGATATTGGCAACATTGGTTTTTACGATGTGGACTTTGAAGCCCTGCCGGGCGTGGATGCGGCAGAAGCCCTGCACCCCTTTGGCCATGGCCTGACTTACATCGACCACCTGACGCACAACGTGCACCGGGGGCGTATGGCCGAATGGGCCGATTTTTACGA
The DNA here is from genome assembly GCA_964599265.1 of uncultured Simplicispira sp. Lineage (GTDB taxonomy): Bacteria > Pseudomonadota > Gammaproteobacteria > Burkholderiales > Burkholderiaceae_C > Simplicispira. The sequence goes on from CAZRFF010000036.1 coordinate 3,002, forward strand.
ACGCCTGTTCAACTTCCGTGAGGTCCGTTACTTCGACATCGAAGGCCAGGTGACGGGTGTCAAAAGCAAGGCCATGACCAGCCCTTGCGGCAAGATCCGCATCCCCATCAACGAAGAGGGCAAGGACAAGCCTGGCCAGATCCAGGAATACCTGGACATGTACAAGGGCGAAGGCATACAGCACATTGCCATGGGGTCGGACGATTTGTACACCACGGTGGATCATCTGCGCAGCAGTGGCGTGCGCCTGCTCGATACGCCCGGCACCTACTACGAGCTGGTAGAAAAACGCATCCCCGGCCATGGCGAGCCCCTGCAAGCCCTGAGCGAACGCAAGATTTTGATTGACGGCAAAAAGGATGCGCTGCTGCTGCAAATTTTCAGCGAGAACCAGCTTGGCCCCATCTTCTTCGAGTTCATCCAGCGCAAAGGGGATGAGGGCTTTGGCAACGGCAACTTCAAGGCGCTGTTCGAATCCATAGAACTGGATCAAATCCGCCGCGGTGTGCTCAAGGCCCCGGCACAGGCCTGAATTACAAAATCCAAGGAGACAGCATGGCCGTCGAACCCGCCGTGTATGGCGCCAGTGATCGCCCGCCCCGTGGCGACTATGCCCGCGCCAATGCCGATTACACCTGCGCGCAAAACTGGGCTGCATATACCGCTGCAGACCACGATACCTACCGGCGCCTGTATGAGCGCCAAAGCACCTTGCTGCCCGGGCTGGCCAGCGAGGCCTTTATTGCCGCCCTGCCTGCGCTGGGCATCAAGGATCACATCCCGCGTTTTGAAGAAGTGAATGAGCGGCTGACCCGCGCCACGGGTTGGGAAATCGTCGCCGTTCCAGGGTTGATTCCTGAAGTGCCGTTCTTCACGCTGCTGGCCAACCGCAAATTCCCGGTCACCGATTGGATTCGCAAGCCCGAGGAATTTGACTACATCGTGGAGCCCGACATTTTTCACGATCTGTTTGGCCATGTGCCGTTGCTGTTCAACCCGGTGTTTGCCGATTACGTCCAGCGCTATGGCCAGGGCGGACTCAAGGCCCATGGCCTGGGGGCTTGCGAAATGCTCTCGCGCCTGTACTGGTATACCATTGAATTTGGCCTGATCCGTGAAGCACAGGGGCTGCGTGCCTATGGGGCGGGCATTCTGAGTTCTTCTGGGGAGTTGCCCTATTCCGTGCAAAGCACGGAACCCCAGCGCCTGCCGCTGCAGCTTGAGCGCACCATGCGCACGCGCTACAAAATCGACACCTACCAGCAGACCTATTTCGTCATTGACAGCTTTGAGCAGTTGTTTGACCTGACGGAACCAGACTTCACACCGCTGTATGAGCGCTTGCGCGGGCAGCGCGAGTTTGCAGCAGACGAGCGCGAAGAAACGGACGACAGCAGCTTTGCCAGTTTTCGCTGCGTGCTGGAACGCTGAGGTTCAATCCGCCTTCTGCAACAAACCCAGGCAGGCCTGCACCACCTCGGGGTGGCAGGCCATTTCCACATGCGCCACACCGGCAATGAAATGCTGCTGTGCACCGGGCAGTGCTGCCGTGCGGGCGGGGAAGACGATGTTGTCGCAATTGGAATACCAGCAGGTAAATCGCTGCGCACGGCTGGCAGGTTCGTCCAGGTGCAAGCGCTGCAGCCAGGGGCTGGCCAACTGCATTTGCCGCCCGTTGGCCACACTGCTGAAACGCCCCAGCCAGGTGCCGCCATGGGGTGTGCCTAGGGTAACGACATGGTGCACGCGGGCATCGGCCTGCTGTGCGCGCAGCCACGCCCGCGTGGCCAAGCCGCCCATGCTGTGGGCGATGATGACGGGGGGCATGCCCGTGGCCTGGGTCACGCGCTGCACGGCGTCTTCGACCGTGGCGATGTAATCGTCAATGGAACCGAACACCGGCTCCAGGTTGACGGCCACGTAGGCATGGCCGCGCTCGCGCAGTCGCGGCATCCAGGGCAGCCACAGCCCGCGGTTGCACAAGAACCCGTGTACCAACACCACACCACGCTGGCCCGTGGGCGTCTCGGGCAGCCAGTCGGGCATGGAGCGGCTGCGCAGTGGCTGGCGCCAGCAAAACACCGTAAAAAAACACCCCACCTCCGCCCCCAGGGCGCGCAGCACCTGTCCCCAATGGGCCCGGGGGGCGCTGTCGCTGCGGTTGACCCAATGCATCAAGGCAAAAGGCAAGACCATGCACACTGCCCAGAACAGGACCAAACAGGCGACGCCTTGGACCGCCAGGGAGGCACTTTGCGGCACGGCCCACAGCAGCCAGGCCAGCAGTCCCAGGGCTGTGCCCCACAGGGCCGTGGCTTGCAGGCATGCCACGGCGCCCATGGGAGACGGGGATGAATCGACAGTTTTCATGCGGTCATTGGAGCAGGCGCAAATACGGGCCTGCCTTTTTTGGGTGTAATGCCGTACAGCATAGAACATCCCCCATCCTTCCATGGACGCCGCAGATACCATACGCCAAACCCTGGCCGATGTAAGCACCCAACGCCAGCATTGCCTGGACGACCCGGCCCTGGGCCGCGCTGTGCAGGACATCAAGCAACTGCAGTCGCGCCGCTTTGCCGGCACCTACGCCGATCTGATGCAAGACCCGGCCTACGCCCAGGCTACGCAGTTTTTCCTGGAAGAGCTCTACAGCCCCGGGGATTACACGGCGCGTGACACGCAGTTTGGCCGCATTGCGGGCACGCTGCAAACCGTATTCCCCAAGGCGGTGGTGCAAACGGCCACCGAATTGGCACTGCTCCATGGGCAGACCGAGCACCTGGATGCGGCCATGGGGCAGGCCTGGCTGCACCTGCCCGCCACCACGGCCAACGCCGCCATGGACGCGCCCCGCTATGTGGCGGCCTGGCGCGGCGTGGGCGAGCGCAATGCCCGCGAACAGCAATTGGCCCGCGTGATGCAGTTGGGCGATGACCTGGGGCGTTTTACCCGCCTGCCCGGCTTGCGCACCATGCTGCGCATGATGCGCAAGCCCGCACAGGCGGCTGGGCTGGGGGCTTTGCAGCATTTTTTAGAAACGGGTTTTGACACCTTTGGCCAGATGGCGCGCAAGAAAGGGGCGGTAGAGCACTTCATGGCCACCATCCAGGCGCGCGAATCGGCCTTGATGCAGGCGCTGTTTGACGGCGACCCTGTCGCTTGCGGGACGCAGCTGGGTACAACCCTAGGACTTGCCCGATAGCCCAGAACCCCACTTCCCCACACAATGGGCCTTTTGTTTTGCCCAACCTTCACTCCATGGACAAGATCTGGCTCGACCACTACCCTCCCGACGTACCCCACGATGTGAACCCCGCGCAATACCGATCGGCCGCACATTTGCTGGAAGAGGCCATGCAAAAGCATGCCGCCAACCCGTTTTCGGTGTGTATGGAGCGCTGGATGGGCTATGGCGAGCTCGACCGCCATTCGGCGGCGCTGGGCGCCTGGCTGCAAGGCCAAGGGCTGATGCCGGGCGACCGCGTGGCCATCATGCTGCCCAACGTGCCACAGTTTGCCGTGACCATGGCCGCCGTGCTGCGGGCAGGCTACACCTGCGTGAATGTCAACCCGCTCTACACGGCGCGCGAGTTGGAGCACCAGCTCAAGGATTCGGGCGCCACGGCCATCGTCATTCTGGAGAACTTTGCCCACACCTTGGTCGAAGTGATTGAGCATACCCAGGTCAAGCACGTGGTGCTGGCCTCCATGGGCGACCTGCTGGGCTCCTGGTATGGCAGGTGGATTACCTTTGCCGTGCGCCATCTGGCCAAGATGGTGCCAGCGTTTGAGCTGCCGCTCTCGAATGGGCGGCAAGTCATCGGCTTCAAGCGCGCGTTGGCGCTGGGCGCGCGCCGCAAACTCCACCCCAGCCAGGCCACGCTGGATTCGACCGCCTTTCTGCAGTACACGGGGGGCACCACGGGCCTGTCCAAAGGGGCTGTGCTCACGCATGGCAACATCGTCGCGGCGACCTTGCAGGCAGAGGCCTGGTTCAGCCCGGCGCTGGCGCGCATTGGCGATGTGACCAAAGCCAACAACATTGCAGCCCTGCCGCTGTACCACATCTTTGCGCTCACGCTGTGCCTGCTGGCCATCCGCCAAGGGGCGCGCCTGACCTTGATCCCCAACCCGCGCGACATTCCAAAGTTTGTGGAGACGCTCAAAAAACGCCCCTTCCACATGCTGCCCGCGGTGAACACCTTGTTCAACGCGCTGCTGCAAAATGCGCAGTTCCGTGCGCTGGATTTTTCGCACCTGTGCGTCTCGCAGGCCGGGGGCATGGCCGCCTCAGAAGGCACGGCGCGCCAGTGGAAGAAGGTGACGGGCAACACCATGATCGAGGGCTGGGGCATGAGCGAGACCTGCGCCATCGGCACCAACAACCCCGTGAGCAGTACCGAATTTTCCGGCACCATTGGCCTGCCATTGCCGGGCATTGACATCGCCATCAAGGACGACGCTGGCAACAGCCTGCCCGTGGGCGAAGCGGGCGAGATTTGCATCCGCGGGCCCAACGTGACGCCGGGCTATTACAACCAGCCGGAAGAAAACGCCAAGGCGTTTACGGCAGACGGCTTCATGCGCACGGGTGACATCGGCATCATGGATGGCAGCGGCTATACGCGCATCGTCGACCGCAAGAAAGACATGATTCTGGTGAGCGGCTTCAACGTCTTCCCCAACGAGATCGAGAACGTCATTTCTACCTGCAACGGCGTCATCGAATGTGCTGCCGTTGGCGTGCCCGACGAAAAACAGGGCGAGGCAGTGAAGGTGTTTGTGGTGCGCAGCGATGCATCGCTGGAAGAAAGCGATGTGATGCGTTTTTGCCAGGAAAACCTCACGGGATACAAGCGGCCCAAGTACATCGAGTTTCGCGACGAATTGCCCAAATCGAACGTGGGCAAAATTTTGCGCCGCGAGCTGCGAACAGCCAAATAACTATTGTTTTGATAGCTTATGCCGCAGAATTTATCAGCGCTGCCGCCTGAAATCACCGTTTTTGAACGGGGTTGGCTGTCGTCCAACAACGTGCTGTTCCAAGGGGCGCGATCGGGCACGGCGCTGGTCGATACGGGCTACTGCACACACAGCGAGCAAACCCTGGCGCTGGTGCGTTCGGCGCTGGGCGATAGGCCGCTGGATCGCATCCTCAACACCCATTTGCACAGCGACCACTGCGGTGGCAACGCCGCCCTGCAGCAAGCCTGGCCCCAGGTGCATACCGCCATCCCCCCGGGGCAAGCGGCCGAAGTGCGCAACTGGGATCCCTACGCCCTGAGCTACACGCCCACGGGGCAGGAGTGCCCGCAGTTCCGCTGCGATAGCGTGCTACAGCCCGGCACCGAAGTGCTGCTGGGCGACCGTCCCTGGCAGGTGCACGCGGCGCCGGGGCATGACCCGCATTCCATCATCCTTTTTGAGCCGCAGGATCGCATTTTGATCTCGGCCGACGCGCTTTGGGAGAACGGCTTTGGCGTGGTCTTTCCGGAGCTCGACGGGGCCGACGCCTTTGGCGAAGTGGCATGCACGCTGGATGTGATTGCAGCCCTGGCGCCACGCACCATCATCCCTGGACACGGCCCCGTGTTCAGGGATGCCGAACGTGCGCTGGAAGTGGCACGCAAGCGGCTTAATGGCTTTGTGCAAAACCCCCTCAAGCATGCGCAGTACGCGGCCAAGGTGCTGCTCAAGTACAAGTTGCTGGAATGGCAGCGCATCCGTATGCAAGACCTGCAAGCCTGGGCCCTGGCCACGCCGCATTTTGGGGCCATGCACCAGCGGCATTTTGGCGGGCATGGCATCAGCGCCTGGCTGGAGGCCTTGGTGCAAGACCTGGTGCGCTCGGGCGCCGCACTGCGCGAGGGCGAGTGGCTCGTGAATGTGTGAACCTTTGCCAAGGAATTGCCATGCCCAATGAAACCGGCCATGTGCTGGAAACCATCACCCTGGCCGGCGGCTGCTTTTGGTGCACCGAGGCCGTTTTTGGCCGCGTGCGGGGCGTGGTGGCGGTGCAAAGCGGCTACGCCAATGGCCATGTGCCGCATCCCAGCTACGAGCAAGTCTGCACGGGTGCCACCGGCCACGCCGAGGCCGTGCGTGTGCAGTTTGACCCGGCACACATCGGCATTCGCGAATTGCTGGAAATCTTTTTTGCCACGCACGACCCCACGACGCTCAACCGCCAGGGACACGATGTGGGGCCGCAGTACCGCAGCGGCATCTACACCACCCACCCAGAGCACGACGCCGTGGCCCGCGCGCTGCTGCAAGAACTCCAGGAGGGCGGGCATTTTGGCGCGCCCATCGTCACCGAGCTTGCGCCCCTCACGGCCTGGTGGCCGGCCGAGGATTACCACACGGACTATTTCAACCTGCACCCGCACCAGGGCTACTGCGCTGCGGTGATCGCACCCAAGCTGGAGAAATTCCGCGCGACGTTTGCGCGGTTTCTCAACAAAGACTGAGGCGCCGGTTCAAGGCAGCTCGCCATTCACCTCTGGCTCGCCCGCTCCACGGGGGCCGATGTTGCCCAGGCGGGCTTTGAGCGATTGGGGCTGCCCCGTGATCAGCGCGGCGTAATTGGTGGTGTTGGCCAGCACTTTTTTCACGTAGTCGCGCGTTTCAGTAAAAGGAATGTTCTCGGCCCAGATGGCGGCATCGAGCACGGGGCCATTGCGCCAATTGCGTGGGCGGCCGGGGCCAGCGTTGTAGGCCGCTGCGGCCATGGGCATGGAGCCGCCAAAATCGTCCAGCGCCAGCTTGAGGTAAGCCGTACCGATGGCGATGTTGGTGTCGCGGTCGTTCAGTTGGTCTGCGCTGAAACCCGCCAGGCCGATTTTCTTGGCCGTCCAGCGCGCCGTGGCAGGCATGACCTGCATCAGGCCCGACGCGCCCACGTGGGAGCGCGCATCCATGATGAAGCGGCTCTCTTGCCGGATCAGGCCGTACACATAGGCCGGGTCGAGCCCGATGGCGCGCGCACGCTCCAGCACCGCATCGTGGAAGGGCATGGGAAAGCGCTGGGCCATGCTGATTTCGCTGCGGGTGCGCTCACTGGTGTTGATGCAGCGGTCCCACACCTGCTGCTGGCAGGCAAAGTCTGCCGCGGCCAGCAGGTCGCGCTCACCCAGGCCGCCGTTCTGGTGCAGGTTGGTGCTGTAGTTCCATTCGCGCACGCCTTCGCTCCGCAGGCCGATGAGGATGGCGTAGAGCCCGCGGTTCAAACCCGGATTGGCGCGGGCGCGGTTTTTTTCTTCGTCGGTGATGGGGGCTGGCGCACTGGGCAATTGCACCCGTTGGCCCAGGTCTTCGAGCGCCAATTGCTCATAAAACCCCCGGCTGCCGGCAATGCTTTGCAGGAGCTGCTGCGCCTGGGCGCGGTCGGCCTCGGACGCTTTGCCCGCCTGCAGGGCGCGCGCCTTCCAGTACACCCAGGTGCTGTCTTGGCGGGCCTCTTCGCCCATGGCGTCGATGGCTTTGCGCACGTCCTTCCACTGCCCGGCGCGCAGGGCGGCGCGGGCCTTCCAGGCAAGCAGTTCGTCGTTCAGGTCGGCATCGCGCGTGATGTTGGCAAAGTAGCCCGCGGCACTGGGGGACAGCTTTTGCGCGGCCGCCTTGCCCACCACGCCCCAGGCCCAGTTGCGCTCTTCGCTGGACAGGTGCACACCCCATTTGCTGTCGAGCAGATTGGCTGCGCCATCGGCGTCGCTGCCCGCCAGGCGGATCAAGGACAGAAGCACCAGCTCCTGTCGCACCCGGCCCGCTGCGCTGGAATGGGCACGCAAGAATTTGGTGGGGGTATCGAGCGCCTCGCGCAGGCGCGGCAAGGCGTCGGGGGCAACGATCTCGACCGCCGCACGCACCACGCCGGGGCGGTTGGCCTCTACCGCCAGGCGGGCCTTGCGCCACACGTCCAGGGCGCTCAGTTGCTTGAGCGAATACAACTCGCTGGCGGCGTAGGTGCAACCGTCGTCTGCATCGCGCAAGTTGTACCAGGCACGGCGCACTTCGTCACCCGCCTGGGCGGGGGCCTGGCCTTTGATGGTGTCGATCAGTAGGGCATAGCAGCGCACCTCGCGATCGTCCTGCATGCGGTATTGCGGGTGCAATTCAGCAAACTGCGACCAGGCACGGCGCTGGCCCAGCAGGCGCAGCCAGTCGTTGCGCAGGCGGTCTTCCTGGTAGGTGCCTGCCCAGCGCTGCAAAAAGGATTGCACCTCTTGCACGCTGGCATCATTGAGCCGGGCCTTGAGCTCCCAATAAGCCGCCCATGGCTCCAATGCATGGCCGCGCGCCTGGGGCAGGAGTTGCTCGAGTTTTTTGCGCTCGCCTTTGCGAAAGGCCTGCTGCATATCGAGCAAAACCTGGTCGCCTTTGGGCTGGGCCGCAGCAGGGGCAGGGGAAAATGCCAGCAGCACGGTAGCGGCCAGCGGTGTCAGAATCTTCAAAAGTACCATGAGGGGGATTATGTGATGGACAAAACAGCCCTGCGTCGGGCATTGGTAGAGCAACGCTTGAACCTGCCCGATCGCCTACAGCGCGCCGACGCGCTGCAGCAAATCATGCGCATCTGGCTGATCCACCGGCCCGATACGGTAATTGGCGCTTACTGGCCCATCAAAGGCGAATTCGACCCCCTGCCCGCCCTGCACCGCTGGAAAGAGGATGGCGAGCTGCTGGACGAGCCCCTGCGCCGGCGCATTGGCCTGCCGGTGGTGAACAAAGCGCACAAAACCCTCACCTTCCACGCCTGGTACCCCGGCTGCGAAATGGAGGAAGACGCCTACGGCATCCCCAAACCCAAGGACACCGAGGTGATTGCCCCCACCTTGCTTTTTGTGCCCTGTGTGGGCTATGGGCCGGGGGGCTATCGGCTGGGCTATGGCGGCGGCTTTTACGACCGCACTCTGGCCACCCTGGAGCCGCGCCCTTTTACCGTAGGCCTGGGCTATACGCAGGGCTACCTGGACGATTTTGAGCCCGAGCCCCACGACCTGCCGCTGGACGCCATCTTGAACGACAACGGGGTGGTGTGGCCGGTGCCGGGTGCGACGCAGGCTTGATGCCTGGAAATGATGAAACGCTTGACCCAGTCGATATACGTTTTTGCAGGTGCGCGCCTAAAAAATCCCTGCGCCCTCCGGATGCGCAGGGACAGCTGCGTTACTTGAAGTACACCGACAAGGCGGGCAGCAGGCCCTCGGGGTGGCTGGTACTGGCGAGCGGCACCAACTTGTCCACACCATAGCTCAGATCGTCGTGGAAGTGCGCCCAGACGTACTTACCCGCCACCGTGTGTCCCATGCCGAACACGCCGGTCTTGGATTGGCACAGCGTGCCGCCGTAGGACTGGATGCCGAAGGTGCTCTCGGTGTTGTCGGCGCCACCGTTACGCTTCCAGTTGGCGTTCTGCCACTCGAAGATCGCAAAGCCCTTGACCATGGATTGCGGGTTGGCGTCCATATAGCCGCGCACCGCGCTGGCCTGGCCCAGCACCTGATCGACCTTGGCATCGACAGACCCCGCACCGATGTTGTTCACGCCCAGCTCGGTGATGATGAGAGGCACGCCCAGGTTCTGGTCGTCGTAGGACTTGAGGATGTCGTTCTCCAGCGCACCGCCGTC
>CAZRFF010000037.1:0-12411 GCA_964599265.1 uncultured Simplicispira sp.
AGGCGACGACCGAATGCCCGCGTTCGACAGCAATGTGCTCGATCATCCGTCCCATTTTGCCGTAACCGACAATTGCGAGTTTCATCACTTCCTTTCATGCGCTGGTCACGCGCTGGCCTGCGCCACCGCCGGAGCCTCAAAGGTCGCCATATCCAATTGGCTGAAAAATTCGCCGCCGTCCTCGGTCTGCGCCGCCTCGCGCCCGGGGGACGCACCCTGGGCGCGCAGCACCGCCCGCTCGGCCGCGTTCTGCCCGGCCCGCCCGGCCGCGGCAATGCGTTCGCCATAGGGCGGGTTGAGCAGCATCACGCCAGGCTGGGCGCAGGGCGGCATGCGCTGCAAGGCGTCGCCGCCGCGCAATTGCACGGCCTGCGCCACCCCGGCACGCTCGGCATTGCGCTGCGCAAAATCCACCATGCGGTGCGAAATATCACTACCAAAAATGGGGGCGGCGCTGGCCTGCCGGGCGCCATCGGCTTCGCTTTTCATCGCCTGCCAGACATGGGCCTGGTAGGGCAGCAGCTTCTCGAACGCAAAGCGGCGCTGCAGCCCGGGTGCAATGCGGCAGGCGATTTGCGCGGCTTCGATCACCACGGTACCGCTGCCGCAGCAAGGGTCGTACAAAGGCAAGGGCTGGTCAGCGTGCGGGTCCCACCCCGTCGCGGCCAGCATGGCGGCGGCCAGGGTTTCCTTGAGCGGGGCGTCGCCCTTGTCGGCACGCCAGCCGCGTTTAAAGAGCGGCTCGCCCGAGGTGTCGATGTACACCGTGGCCTCGTCCTGGGTCAGGTGCAGGTGCACGCGCACGTCGGGCCATTGGGTGTTCACGTCGGGGCGCAAGCCCGCCTTGGCGCGAAAGCGGTCGGCCACGGCGTCTTTCACGCGCAAGGCCACAAAATTCAGGCTCTTGAGCGGGCTGTGCTGGGCCGTCACCTCCACCTTGAAACTCTGGCGCGGCGTAAACCAGGCCTCCCAGGCCACGCCAGCGGCCAGGGCGTACACATCGTCTTCGCTGCGGTAGGGCTGCTGTGCCAAGTGCACCAGCACACGTTGGGCCAGGCGGCTGTGCAGGTTGAGCCGCATGGCATCACGCCAGCTGGCACGCAGCAGCACGCCGCCCCGGCCCACGCGCAAATCCTGACCCGCCAAACCCGTGGCGTGGTGCGCCTCGTCGGCCAAAAACTCCTCCACGCCGGCGGCGCAAGGCAAAAACAATTGCAACTGGTTCATGAAGTTTCCAAAGACGGGCGCAAATTCTGCACCGGCATGGGTTTGCCAAACAAATACCCCTGGTAGGCCGTGCAGCCCATCAACAGCAAGGCGTCCATCTGCTCCGGCAGTTCCACCCCTTCAGCCACCACGCAGAGGCCCAAGGTATGGGCCAGGCCAACGATGCTGTGGGCAATGCTGGCGGCGCTGGATTCGGTCAGCAGGTCGCGCACAAAGGATTTGTCGATTTTGAGCACATCCAGCGGTAGGCGGCGCAGGTAAGACAGCGACGAATACCCCATGCCAAAGTCGTCCAGCGCAAAGCCAATGCCGTGGGTGCGCAGCTGCTCCATTTTGGCCACCACGCCCTCCACATCGTGCAGCATGAGGCTTTCGGTCACCTCCAAACGCAGCCGCGCCGGATCGGCCCCGGCGCTGGCGAGCGCACGCAGCACCCCCGCCACAAAATCGTGCTGGTGGAACTGCCGCGCGCTCACGTTGACCGATACAAACCACGTTGCCGTCGCCGGGCTGCGCGCCCACTGCGTCAGTTGCTGGCAGGCGGTATCGAGCACCCACTGGCCCAGGGGCAGGATGAGGCCGGTTTCTTCGGCCAACCCGATGAATTCGCCCGGCGCCACCAGCCCGCGCTGTGGGTGCTGCCAGCGCAAGAGCGCCTCGGCCCCCACCGTGCGGCCCTGGGCATCGACTTCGGGCTGGTAGTACAGGCAAAAATCGCCCTGCTGCAGGCTGGCGCGCAGGTCGGTATCCAGCTGCACGCGCTGCGTCACCGCCGCCTGCATCTGCGGGTCGAAAAAATGCAGGGTATTGCGCCCGGCGGCTTTGGATTGGTACATGGCCAAGTCCGCCTGGCGCATGAGCAAATCCACGCTTTCGCCCTGGCCCTGGAACATGGCCACGCCAATGCTGGGGGTGTTGCGCAGTTCGTGCCCTGCCAACAGGTAGGGGCGGTTGAGGTTGGCCAGGATTTTTTCGGCCACGGCACGGGCCTGCTCGGCCGCCTCGGACACGTTGCGCGACAGGTCTTCGAGCATGACGACAAACTCGTCCCCGCCCTGGCGCGCCGCCGTATCGCTGGCGCGCACGGATTCACTCAGGCGCTTGGCCACCTCCACCAACAGCAGGTCGCCTACATCGTGGCCCAGGGTGTCGTTGAGCGCCTTGAACTGGTCCAAATCGATGAACATCAGCGCGCCGTGGCTGCCCGTACGCTCGCTCAGCACCATGGCATGCTGCAGGCGGTCGAGCAGCAGGCGCCGGTTGGGCAGTTGCGTGAGCGGGTCGTAGAAAGCCAGGTGGCGGATTTTTTCTTCGGCCTCTTTGCGTTCGCTGATGTCGGCAAACGCGGCCACGTAGTGGGTCACCAGCCCTTCGTGGCTGCGCACGGCCGAAATGCTTTGCAGCAGCGGAAAAATCTCACCGCTCTTGCGCCTGTCCCACAGCTCGCCAAACCAGGCGCCATCGTCTTTGAGCGCACGCCACATCTGGGCATAAAACGCCGCATCGTGGTAACCCGACTGGAACATGGAGGGCCGCCGCCCCACCACTTCTTGCGCGCTGTAGCCCATCATTTCGCTGAAGGCGCGATTCACCCGCAGGATGATGCCCTGCACATCGGTCACGATCATGCCGTGCAAGGATTCAAACGCCGATGCCGCAATGCGCAGTTCCTGCTCCACACGGCGGCTCTCGGTGATGTCGCGCAGCACAATGACGCGGTGCGTGGCCGCGCCCTGGGTATCGAGCACGGTGTTGACCGTGGCTTCGAACCAAAACGGTTCACCGCCTTGCCGCCGCCCCTGCTGGGTGCAAGGCAGGCCGGTGCTGTACCACAGCCTGGCGCGTTCCTCCGGGTCAGACCAAAGAAAGTCTGGCGCACGGCCCAGAATGTCCGCCAACGCATAACCGGTGATGGCCGTGGCGGCCGGGTTGCCGTAGGTGACCACCCCTTGGGCATCGACAATGAGCACCCCCTGGGCAATGGCCTCCAGCGCTTTGTGGTGTACGCGCAGTGCCAGGGCCGCCTTGAGGCGCTCTTCCGTCTGGGCGATGCGCATGACGTTGTCGCGGAACACCAGGGTGGCGCGCGCCATCTCGCCAATTTCATCACCCCGCTTTTGGTCCACGATGTCCACGCTTTCCACACTGGCATCGGGCGCCGCCAAACGGTTCATGGCCGTGGTGATGCGATGCAGCGGGAAGATGATACCGCGCGCCAGCCGGGCTGCAAACACTACCGCCAAGCCCAACACCAGCAGCACGGCCAGCCCGTTGAATAGCCCTATCAGGCCCGCCTGGCGTTCTGCCCTTTGCGCATCCCGCACCACGTCCTGCGCCACCCGATCTTCCAGTTGCTTGTACCGGTCGATTTTCCAGGTCAGGGCATCAAACCAAAATTGGGGCGTCACGCCCTGGGTACCTGCAAAGGGCTTGGCATCCAGGAAGGCCAGTGCGTGGATGGATTCGATCTTGCTCCACCGAGGATCCAGCATCCACTGGTTGACCAGGGCCACTTGGTCTTTGAGCGCAAAAAATCGAAACTGATCCAAAAACAAGGCCTGGCGGTCAGTCACGGCCAGGAACGTCTGGCGCAAAGCCGCATCCACCCGCGGAGCCGTCAGGTACATGGCGCCCATGGACCGCTCTATGCCAGCCAGTTCCTTGGCCTGCATCAGACTCACGTAAGCGCCAATGCCACGGGCCAGATCGCTGTCGCTCCCCAGCAATTGCATTTCGCGCACGATGGCAATCAGGTCGGCAATGGCCGCGGTATAGCGTGCACTCACCACCTCGTCGTCCACGTCCATGGCGTCGATTTCGCTGCGCCACTCGGCCAGGTGTGCCAGGCGTGTCTGGACGCTGTACACATGGTCGCCCAACTGGCCTTCAAAGCGCTCCAAGCCTGGGGCCTGCAGAGCGTCCTCGAACACGGCGCGCTGGGCATCTGTCTGGACCTGCTGGGCCACGTGCAGTTCGGCATAGTCCCGCCCCTTGGAGCCCAAAAACGCCGCCGACAAACCACGCTCACGCTGCAGCTCATGCACCACACGGCTCACCGCCGTGGCCAATTCGGCCATTTCGCGCAGGCTGCGCATGTCCGAGGCCTCGCGCTGCTGGCCCAGCAGCACCCACATTGCAAAAAACACCAACCCCACCATGGGCAAGGTCAGGGCCAATGCAATGCGATGGCCTATGGGGATACGGTGTATGCGCGGATCAATCACGGCAGGATGGAAATAGGGGGAAAACCACCGGTGACGGTCGCTGGCGGCATTCCTGCGGGCCATTATCCGACCGATCCCGGGGGTTGGTGGCCTCGCTCTTTCAATCCCCCCATACACTGGAGCAATCGCCCACTGCGCCTGCACCCCGCCATGCACGCCCTGCCAACCGCAGCCACCTCCGTGGCCCACACCTTGCACCAATACGGCCACCGCCGGGAGGCGCTGGTACAAATTTTGCGTGGGGTGCAAGAGCATACCGGCTGGCTGCCGCACTCCGTGCTGGCCGAGGTGGCCCAGGGCCTGGGGCTCACGCCCGCCATCGTCCAAGGGGTGGCTGGCTTTTACCGCTTTTTCCACCTGCAGCCCGTGGGCCGCCACCACCTGCAATGGAGCGACCACATCACCGACCGCCTGGGCGGCAGCCGCGGCCTGGCGCAGCTGCTCTGCACCCACCTGCAAACCGCCCCAGGCCAGGTGCGCGCCGATGGTCTGGCCAGCGTGGCCTACACCTCGTGCACCGGCCTGCCAGACCAAGGGCCCGCCATGCTCATCAACCAGCACCAGGTGCTCACACGCATGGATGCCAAGCGGGTGCGGCAACTCGCCGGCTTGATCCTGGGCCAGGTTCCCATCGAAGACTGGCCCGCCGAATGGATGCAGGTGCATGACAACATCCAGCGCGCCGACCTGCTCCTCCAGGGTGCCCCCTTGCGCGGCGAGGCACTGCAAGCCACCATCGCCCGCGGCGCACAGGCCACCCTGGACATGCTGGAAGCCGCACGCCTGCGCGGGCGCGGCGGCGCAGGTTTTCCTACAGCACGCAAATGGGCGATGTGCCGCGCCGCGCCGCTGCACCCTGGCGCCACGCGCGTGGTGGTGTGCAACGCCGACGAGGGCGAGCCCGGCACCTTCAAAGACCGTGTGCTGCTCAACCGCCAGGCCGATGCCGTGTTTGAGGGCATGGCCATCGCCGCCCACCTGCTGGGTGCCAGCCAGGGTTTTTTGTACCTGCGCGGCGAATACCGCTTCATGCTCCCGCAGCTGGAGGCCGTGCTGAATCAGCGCCGCGCCCAGGGCCTGCTGGGGCAGCGCATTGCGGGTTGCACAGGTTTTGATTTCGACATTGCCATCCACGTCGGCGCAGGCGCCTACGTGTGCGGAGAAGAAAGCGCGCTCATCGAATCCCTGGAGGGCAAGCGCGGCACGCCGCGCATCCGCCCGCCCTACCCCGTGGAGCAGGGCTACCTGGGCCAGCCCACCACCGTCAACAACGTCGAAACTTTTTGCGCCGCTGCACGCATTGCCCAGCATGGCAGCGCCTGGTGGGTGGCCCAGGGCACCGCGCACAGCAGCGGCACGCGCCTGCACAGCGTGAGCGGCGATTGCGCACGCCCCGGCATCTACGAATACCCCTTGGGTGTGAGCGTGGCCCAGGTATTGCACGACTGCGGCGCGCACGGCACCCAAGCCGTGCAGGTGGGTGGCCCCTCGGGCCATTGCATCGCCGCCGCCGAATTTGACCGCCGCTTGTGCTTTGAAGACCTGCCCTCGGCAGGCGCCTTCACGGTGTTTGACCACACGCGCGACATGTTCGAGGTGGCACACCAGTACGCTGAATTCTTCGCCCACGAAAGCTGCGGCTTTTGCACCCCCTGCCGCGTGGGCACGCAACTCGTTCTGCGGCGCATGGACAAGCTTGCCGCCGGCCTGGGGTCGGCCTGGGACCGCGCCGAACTGGCCGGCCTGGACGCCTTGATGCAAGGCACCACCCACTGCGGCCTGGGCGCCAGCAGCACCAAAGCGCTGCGCGACACCCTGGAGCGCTTTGGCCCCGCTTACGCCCAGCGCCTGCGCCAGCGCCGCTTTGCACCCGGCTTCAGCCTGGATGCGCAGCTGGAGGGCGCCCGACAGGCCACGGGCCGCGATGACGCCCATGCCCACCTGGAGCAGCAAGGATGAGCCAGTTTCTGCTCGATGGCACGCCCATCCCTTTCAACCCAGGGGACACGCTCATGGCCGCCGCACAGCGCGCTGGCCACCCCATCGCCCACCTGTGCTGGGACGCCCGCCTGGGCGAGAGCGGCGCCTGCCGCCTGTGCACCGTGTGCGCCGATGGGCATTTGGTCGCCGCTTGCACCACGCACGCACAAGATGGTCTGGTGGTCGAAAACCGCACGCCCGAACTGGATGAGCGGCGCCTGCGCCTCACGCAAATGCTGTTTGTCGAGGGCAACCACTACTGCCCCGGATGCGAAAAAAGCGGCGATTGTGATCTGCAGGCCCTGGCCTACGACCTGGGCATGACCGACATGCACTACGAGCTGCTCAACCCCCAGCGCCCCGTGGACGCCAGCCACCCCGACATCTGGCTGGACCACAACCGCTGCATCCTGTGCAAGCTGTGCGTGCGTGCCAGCCACGAGGTGGATGGCAAGGGGGTGTTTGCCATCGGCGGCTACGGTGCGGGCACGCAGTTGCTCGTCAACGCCCCCAGCGGCGAACTGGGCGACAGCGCCCTGCAAGCCTCCGACCTGGCCGCCCGGATTTGCCCCGTAGGCGCCATCCTGCCCAAGCGGCGCGGCTTTGCCGTGCCCATTGGCGAGCGGCGCTACGACCGCCCCAAGGACGGTGATGCCAAGCCATAAGCCCCCCGCCCCCCAGCGCCTGCGCCTGGCCACCGTCTCGCTGGCGGGCTGCTTTGGCTGCCATATGTCGCTGCTGGACATCGACGAACGCCTGTTCACCCTGGCCGGGCAGGTGGAATTCAACCGTTCCCCCCTCACCGACATCAAAACCCTGGGGGACTGCGACATCGGCCTGATCGAAGGCGGCCTGTGCAACAGCGAAAACGTGCACGTGCTGCGCGAATTCCGCGCACGCTGCAAAGTGCTGGTGGCCCTGGGGGCCTGCGCCATCAATGGCGGCCTGCCTGCCCAGCGCAACGCCCTGGACGTGGGCCAGATACTGCAAGACGTCTACCGCCACCGCCCTGGCCTGGCCACAGGCAGCCAGGTGCCGAGCGACCCCGAACTGCCCCTGCCGCTGGCCCAGGTGCACGCCCTGCACGAGGTGGTGCACATCGACCATTCCCTGCCCGGCTGCCCACCCAGCGCCGACGCCATTTTTGCGCTGCTCTCGGCCCTGGTGGAAGGGCGCACGCCGCAGCCCCACGCCACCCCCATTCATTTCGACTGATGAGCACCTTCCCCGCACCTTCCGATCCACCACCCACCCTGCGGCGCGTGGCCATAGACCCGGTCTCGCGGGTGGAAGGCCATGGCAAGGTCACGCTGCTGCTGGACGAAACCGGCCGCGTCGCACAGGCCCGCCTGCACATCGTCGAATTCCGCGGTTTTGAGAGCTTCATCGCCGGGCGCCCCTACTGGGAAGTGCCGGTGATGGTGCAGCGCCTGTGCGGCATCTGCCCTGTATCGCACCACCTGGCTGCCAGCAAGGCCATCGATCAGGCCCTGGGCATCACCGCCATCCCGCGCACGGCCGAAGTGGTGCGCCGCCTCATGCACTACGGGCAAATCTTGCAGTCCCACGCCCTGCATTTTTTCCACCTGTCCTCACCCGACCTGCTGCTGGGTTTTGACAGCGATGCCGCGCAGCGCAACATCCTGGGCGTGGCCGCCACCCACCCCGAAATCGCCCGCCAGGGCGTACTGCTGCGTAAGTTCGGGCAAGAGCTCATCCGCATCACCAGCGGCAAGCGCGTGCACGGCACAGGCTCCATCCCTGGGGGCGTCAACCGCTGCCCCACGCAGGAAGAAATTGGCACCCTGACCGCCCAAGTGCCGCAAATGCTGGACTGGTGCGGTCAAGCCGTGGAACTGGTGACCCGCCTGCACGCCCAAGACCCCGATCTGTACGCACAGTTCGGCCTGATCCACTCACGCTGGATGTCGCAGGTAGGCGCTGGCGGCGCCATGGATTTGTACGACGGCCACCTGCGCGTGTGCGAACCCGATGGCACGCCTTTGCACGACGGCATTGCCGTGCAGAACTACATGGATTGGATCGAAGAAGCCGCCGAACCTTGGACCTACATGAAGTTCCCCTACCTGCGCCACCTGGGCCGCGATGGCTGGTACCGCGTGGGGCCGCTGGCGCGCATGCACACCTGCAGCCACATCCCCACGCCCCGCGCCGAGGCCGCCCGCCAGCGCCTGCTGGCCCAGGGCCCCGTGCAGGCCCTGCTGGCCACGCACTGGGCACGCATGGTCGAAATGCTGCACGCCATGGAGGTGATTGCCGAACTGCTGCAGGACGCGGCCTTGCGCGGTGGCGATCTCACCGCCCCCTTGCCCCCCCAGCCCCGGGGCGAACGCAGCGGGGTGGGCGTGATCGAGGCCCCGCGCGGCACCCTGATCCACCACTACACCCTGGGCGAAGACGACCTGGTGCGCTGGTGCAACCTCATCGTCAGCACCACGCACAACAACGAAGCCATGAACGCTTCCGTGCGTGCCGTGGCGGCGCAGTATTTCGATGGGCGCGAGATCACCGAAGGCCTGCTCAACCGCATCGAAATCGCCATCCGCGCCTACGACCCCTGCCTGAGCTGCGCCACCCACGCCCTGGGCCGCATGCCCTTGCAGGTGCAGGTGCAAGACGCCGCCGGGCACACACTGGACGCCGTGCTGCGCCACGGCGACGGCCGCACCGAACGGGCCTTGCGCCCCTGACGCCATGGCCCGCCCGCCCCTGCTCATCCTGGCCGTGGGCAACCCCAGCCGGGGCGACGACGCCCTGGGCCCAGCCCTGCTGGAGCAACTGGCTGCTGCAGGCCTGGCCCAGGCAGACGGCGTGGAACTGCTCACCGACTTTCAATTGCAAATCGAACACGCCCTGGATCTGGAAGGCCGCCGCGCGGTGCTGTTTGTCGATGCCGCCCACCCCGGCGCCGCTGCCGGGGCCACATTGCAGCCCCTGCCAGCAGCCACCCATGCGCCCGCCCACAGCCACGCCCTCACAGCGCCCGAAGTGCTGCAAGTCGCCCAACAGCTCGGCCAGCGCCTACCGCCCGCCTGGCAACTGGCGCTGGAAGGCCGCAGCTTTGGCTTGGGAGAAGGCCTCAGCCCCACCGCGCAGCAGCACCTGACCCAGGGCCTGGCCTTGGTGCGCCACTGGCTGCACCAACAGCGCTCCGCCATTTCCTGATCCGCATCAATTTTTCCGCAATCAGCCCAGCGGCTCAGGGAATCCCCCAAGGCACCGCACCCATGCGCCAGTCCTACACTGAGCCGCACTGCGCCATTGTGGCTGCAGACCTGTGGACGGGAGTTCGCCTTGCAGCCGACCAACACCAACCACCCCGACTACTACCACCGAGTGGTCGATTGCCAATGGGCCTGCCCCGCCCATACGCCGGTGCCCGAGTACATCCGCCTGATCGCCCAAGGGCGCTACGACGATGCTTACATGGTCAACTGGGTGGCCAACGTGTTCCCCGGCGTGCTGGGCCGCACCTGCGACCGGCCTTGTGAACCCGCCTGCCGGCGCGGACGGGTGGAAGAGAGCAACGGCGCGCAGCCCGAGCCCGTCGCCATCTGCCGCTTGAAGCGCGTAGCCGCCGACCACAAAACGGCGGTGCAAGGGCGCATGCCCGCCATGGCCCCGCCCAACGGCAAGCGCGTGGCCTGCGTGGGTGCAGGGCCCTCATCACTGACGGTGGCGCGCGACCTGGCCCCACTGGGGTACGCGGTGACGGTGTTCGACGGCGAAACCAAGGCAGGGGGGTTCATCCGCAGCCAGATCCCACGCTTTCGCCTGCCCGAATCGGTCATCGACGAAGAAACCGGCTACATCCTCCACATGGGGGTGGATTTTCGCGGGGGCGAGCGCATTGGCTCCCTGCACGGCCTGCTGGCACAGGGGTTTGACGCCGTCTTCGTGGGCAGCGGCGCACCGCGTGGACGCGACCTGGACCTGCCGGGGCGCAGGGACATCCCCGACAACATCCACATCGGCATCGACTGGCTGGCCAGCGTGTCCTTTGGCCACACCACGCAGATCGCGCCGCGCGTGATCGTGCTGGGTGGCGGCAATACCGCCATGGACTGCTGCCGCTCGGCCCGGCGCCTGGGCGGCACCGACGTGAAGGTCATCGTGCGCAGCGGCTTCGACGAAATGAAGGCCTCGCCTTGGGAAAAAGAAGACGCCCTGCACGAAGGCATCCCCATCCTCAATTACCACACCCCAAAAGCCTTTGTGCACGACCACGGCCGCCTCACCGGCATGCTTTTTGAAAAGGTGCGCGCCGAGTACGACGCCCAGGGCCGGCGCAGCCTGGTGCCCACGGGCGAGGCCGACGTGCTGGTGCCCTGCGATGTGGTGCTGATCGCCGTGGGGCAGGAAAACGCCTTCCCCTGGATAGAACCCGGCCTGGGCATCACCTTCGACCGCTGGGGCCTGCCGCAGCTCACGCCCGGCACCTACCAATCCACCCTGCCCCAGGTCTTCTTTGGCGGCGATGCGGCCTACGGCCCCAAAAACATCATCACCGCCGTGGCCCAGGGGCACGAGGCCGCCGTGTCCATAGACCGTTTCTTGCATGGCGAAGACGTGCGCCAGCGCCCGCCGCCCCACACCCATTTGCTCTCCACCAAAATGGGCATCCACGAATGGAGCTATGACAACGACGTCTCCAACGACCAGCGTTTCAAGGTGCCCTGGGCCGAAGCCGAAAAAGCCCTGGCCAGCATCCGCGTGGAAGTGGAACTCGGCTTTGACGCCGCCACGGCCTTCAAAGAGGCCTCGCGCTGCCTCAACTGCGACGTGCAGACGGTGTTCAACCACAGCACCTGCATCGAATGCGATGGCTGCGTGGACATCTGCCCCATGGATTGCATCACCTTCACCGCCAACGGCGATGAAGCCGACCTGCGCACCCGGCTCAAGGCCCCGGCACGCCACCTGGAGCAGGCCCTGCTGGTGTCTGCCCCCCTCAAAACCGGGCGCATCATGGTGAAGGACGAAGACGTGTGCCTGCACTGCGGCCTGTGCGCAGAGCGCTGCCCCACGGGCGCCTGGGACATGCAGAAGTTCCGCCTCGAAACCACCCACGCCGGCCCCGCCTGCCGCAGCATCGCCCCATCGCCGGAGGCCGCATGAAACGCATCCAAGCCACCAACGACTTCGTCATCAAGTTCGCCAACGTCAACGGCTCGGGCTCGGCATCGGCCAACGAGCTGTTTGCCAAGGCCATTTTGCGCATGGGCGTGCCGGTGAGCCCGCGCAATATTTTCCCCAGCAACATCCAGGGCATGCCCACCTGGTACGAGGCCCGCGTGTGCGAAAAAGGCTACCTCGGGCGGCGCGGCGGCGTGGACATGATGGTGGCCATGAACCCGCAGACCTGGGATGCCGACATCGCCGAAATCTCACCCGGCGGCTATTTGTTCTACGACAGCACCCGGCCCATTCCGGCCGACAAATTCCGCAGCGACATCGAGGTCATCGGCATGCCGCTGACCGAAATCAGCAACCAGACCTACACCGACCCGCGCCAACGCCAGTTGTTCAAAAACATCATCTACGTGGGCGCGCTCTCGGTGCTGCTGGACGTGGAAGCCGAGGTGTTCGAAAAACTGTTTGCCGAACAGTACCGCGGCAAGGAAATGCTGCTGGACGCCAACCTGCGCGCCCTGCACCTGGGGCGCGACCATGCACGCGCGCACCTGCCCTGGCCCCTGGGCATTCGCGTGCAGCGTGCCGACCGGGTGGGCGAGCGGATTTTTACCGACGGCAACAGCGCCGCGGCCCTGGGCTGCGTGTACGGCGGTGCCACGGTGGCTGCCTGGTACCCCATCACGCCCTCGTCTTCCATCCCCGAAGCCTTCCAAAAATACTGCAGCAAATACCGCGTCGATCCCGTGACCGGCCAGAACCGCTACGCCATCGTGCAGGCAGAAGACGAGCTCGCCTCCATCGGCATGGTGGTGGGGGCGGGCTG